>NZ_JBQTHF010000065.1:0-24166 GCF_052390155.1 Actinokineospora sp.
GGGTTACCGCCACGCTGGTCCCCCTGTGGGGGCGGGCGGGGCGGCGTCCCAGTGGTCACCGACGCGCGGCCCGGGTCTCGGGGCCGCCGGGGGCCGCGCCGTCATGGTCGTACTGGGCCGATGGTGATCGGTGGCGGCTCGATGCCCGGGCCGCCGGGCCCACCGGGACCCGGCCCGCCACCGCCGTTGCCTGGGCCGTTGCCCTCGCCGGGGTCCGGTCCCGGTTCGGGCGCGGGACCGGACGGCGGCACGTCGGAGGTGCGGGGCGGCGGGACGTAGCCGGTGCTCACCTGGATGGTGATCAGCTCCCCGGCCAGCGCGGCGCCGCGGGGGGACTGGCCGACGACGGTGCCCTTCTTGCGGGCGTCGTTGCGTTCTTTGGCGACGACCTGGTAGCCCGCGTTCTGTAGGACGCTAGTCGCCTCCTCCTGGCTCTTGCCGATGACGTCCGGCACCTTGATCTCCGGGCCGCCGTCGAGGTAGCGCGGGTCGACCGGCGGCATCGGCGCCACGGGCGCGCCCTCGTGCAGCTTCGCCATGGTCTGGAACCACGTGCGGGCGGGCACCTTGCCGCCGTAGATGTTGCCGCCGGTGCCACACAGGCGCGGCGGGTCGCCGTCGCAGATGCCCTGGGGTTTGGGGCTGTCGTTGAACGTCAGCACGGCGCCGGAGAGCTGCGGGGTGGCGCCGAGGAAGCCCGCCGACTTGAAGTCCTGGGTGGTGCCGGTCTTGCCGATCATCGGGCGGACCCAGCCGACCGACCCGGCGGCCGCCCGCGCGGTGCCGCTGGTGTCGTCTTTGCTCAGTCCGGTCGCCAGGGTGTTCGCCAGCGGCTCGGCCACAGCCTGCTCGCACGGCTGCTCGTTGATCTCGACCTTCTTGCCGTCCCGGTCGAGCACCTCGATCAGCGGCGTCGGCGGGCACCAGACCCCGCCGCTCATGATGGTCGCGCCGACGTTGGCCAGCTCCAGCGTGCTCAGCGGGCCGGGGCCGAGGGTGAACGACGCCTTGCCCGGGCTGTTCTCGTTCGGCTTGAAGAAGTCGGACTGGCTCAGCCGGTACTCGGCTTCCTTGCGGCTCGGGTCCGGGTCGGTGCCCGCGTTGTTCGCCGCCATGGTCTCGCGCAGACCGAGCCTGCTGGCCATGTCGACCACCGGGCCCATGCCGACGCGCTCCTCCAGGATGACGAAGCCGGTGTTCGGCGACTGCGCGAGCGCGTCCTGCAGGGTCATCTTGGCCGGGTACTCGGCCGCGTTCTTCACGCAGTAGAGCGTGCTGTCCCCGTCGTTGGGGCGCGGCGTGCGCGGACAGGTCTTGGCGCCGCCGACGAACACCTGGGAGACGTGCGTCTTCGGCACGTCGATCATGTTGTTGATGCCGCCGCCCTTCTCCAGGTAGGCGGCGGAGGTGAAGATCTTGAAGATGGAGCCCGCGCCGAACTTGTTCGCGATCCGGCTGGGCAGGCCGTAGGTTGTCTGGCCCTGGTTGGCATCGAGGCCGTAGTCGCGGTTGGCGACGAGGGCGAGCACCTGGTGACGCTCCTTGCCGGGGCGCACGATCGCCATCGTGTTGGCGATGCCCGGCTGCGTCTTGGGCACCTCGGCCTCGGCGGCCTGCTTGGCGATCTGGGTGGCCTGGGCGTCGAAACTCGTCTTGATCTTGTAGCCGCCGGTCTGGATCTGGTCCGGGGTGAACCCGATCTTCTGCAGGTACTCGTAGACGTACTGGCAGAAGAACCCGTACTCCGGCCCGGCGCCGACGCAGTTCGCGGCGGGCTTCTTCGGCGCGGGCAGGGTGCCCAGCGGCTCCTTCTTGGCGACCTCGGCGACATCGGGGGAGAGCTTCTGGTTCTCCACCATCTTGTCGATCACGACGTTGCGCCGCTGCAGCGTCTCGGCGGGCTTGCGCCACGGGTTGTAGAGCACGGGGTTGTTCACCGCGCCCGCGAGCAGCGCCGACTGCGCGACCGACAGCTTGTCCGGCGTGGTGCCGAAGTACGCGCTGGCCGCGGCGCCGATGCCGTAGACCTCGTAGGCGAACTCGACCACGTTGAGGTAGCCGGTGAGGATCTCTTCCTTGCTCATCTTCTGTTCGAGCTGGATGGCGATCCGCGCCTCGCGCAGCTTGCGCGCGATGGTCTGCTCCTGGGCCTTGGACTGCTCGGTCTTGTTGCCCCGGTTGACCACGTTGATCAGGTAGTTCTTGACGTACTGCTGGGTGAGGGTGGACGCGCCCTGCACGTCGCCGCCGGTCTGGTTGGAGATCGCGGCGCGGATGGTGCCCTTCCAGTCCACGCCGTTGTGCTCGTAGAACCGGCGGTCCTCCACCGAGACCAGCGCCGCCTTCATCGTCGGCGAGATCTGCTCGGCCGTGACCGGGATCCGGTACTGGTCGAACAGGGACGCGATCGGGGTGCCCGCGCTGTCGGTGATCGTGGTGATCAGCGGGGGATCGGTCGCGACCAGATCGGCCGAGACACTGTCGATCGTGTCACTGGCTCGATTGGACACCACCCCCAGCGCCCCCACGATCGGGAACAGCATGCCTGCCACGAGCACGCCGGCGAGCAGGCAGAGACCGAGAAGCTTCAGCAGGCTGTCTCCAACACGCACGGGGGCCAGCCTACGCGTCACCCGGTCGGTCCACCGTGAAGTGCGCCCGGGTCATTGACTTTCTGTAACAGGTTCATGTCCCGGTGCCCGCCAGGGAACCGAGACCTACTAAAGTTCGTCAACGTCTCACGACAGTCGAACAGCCGGGCCGATCGATGGCCGGGCCGGGAGACATCCGATACCGGGGGGTATCGGTTCAGGGTCGCGACGACGACAGGGGTGGGGGATATGCAGCTCGAAAAGCAGGTCGATTGGCGGGTACGCGCGACGTGCCGGGACGAGGACCCGGACGGTCTCTTCGTCCGGGGCGCCGAGCAGCGCAAGGCCAAGCTGCTGTGCATCGCGTGCCCGGTCCGCACGGAGTGCCTCGCCGAGGCGCTGGACAACCGGATCGAGTTCGGCGTGTGGGGCGGTATGACCGAGCGTGAGCGCCGGGCGCTGCTGCGCCGCAGGCCGGACGTGGAGTCCTGGCGCGAACTGCTCGACAACGCCCGGCGCAGACACAGCTACGACGACGAAGACATCCGTGTCGGCTGAGCAGCGCCGCTGAGCAAGACCCGCGTCCACCGACGCGGGTCGTCGTCATGTCCCGAGCCGGTCGCCGATCTGCCGCAGCCCGGCCAGGTCGTGCACGTCGGCTGGCATCGCGGGCACGTGCGCCAGCGGCACCGACGGGTGCGCCTTGGTGAACCGGGTGATCAGCCTGCGCTCCCGCTGCGCCAGGGCCACCCGGTCGGCGTGCAGCCGCAGCACGGCGGCGGCCAATGGCGCCTCGCCGGAGGTCTCCAGGTTCTCGGCCGCCGTGAGCGCCTTGGCGGCGGGCAGCGTGGCCAGCACGGGGTGCGTGCGGTTCACCACGAGCCCGGCGAGCGGCATCGTCTCCGTCGCCAGCCGCTCGACGAAGTAGCTCGCCTCCCGCAGCGCGTCCGGTTCCGGCGCGGCCACCACGATGAACGCGGTGCCGTTGGACCGCAGGAGCTGGTAGGTCTTGCGGGCCCGCTCGCGGAACCCGCCGAACATGCCGTCGAACGCCTGCACGAACGCCGACGCGTCGGCCAGCAGTTGGCCGCCCACGATCGTGGACACGGCCTTGGCGAACAGGCCGAACCCGGCGCTGACCACCTTGCGGATACCCCAGCCGCCCGCGCGCGCGGGCCCGGTCAGCAGCTTGATCATGCGGCCGTCGAGCGCGGTGGACAGCCGCTGCGGCGCGTCGAGGAAGTCCAGCGCGGACCGCGACGGCGGCGTGTCGACGATGATCAGGTCCCAACTCCCCTCGGCGGCGAGTTGGCCCAGCTTCTCCATCGCCATGTACTCCTGGGTGCCGGAGAACGACGACGAGATCGTCTTGTAGAACGGGTTGGCCAGCACCTCCTGCGCGCGCTTCTCGCCCGCGTGCGCCAGCACCATGTCGTCGAAGGTGCGGCGCATGTCGAGCATCATCGCGCTCAGCGAGCCCGCGGGCTCGAAGCCGTCGACGGCGACCTGGCGCGGGGTGTTGCCCAACTCCTCCAGGCCCAGCGCCTGGGCCAGCCTGCGCGCCGGGTCGATGGTCAGTACCACCGTCTTGCGGCCGCGCTCCGCGGCGCGCACCGCGAGCGCCGCCGCGGTGGTGGTCTTGCCGACGCCACCGGACCCGCAGCACACGATGACGTGCGTCTCCGGGTTGTCGATCAGCGCGTCGATGTCGAGGGTACTCACCGCGCCCCCTGGTCGATCAGGGTCTCGGCCAGCTCGTACAGCGCAGCCGTGTCGATGCCGTCGACCTGGTCGGGCAGTTCCACCGCGGGCAGGTCGACCTCGGCGAGCTGGACTCGGGCGCGCCGCTCGGCCTGCACCCGGATCGCGTGCTCGACGGTCTCGGCGACCAGGCCGTCCACGTCGGCCTCGGACAGCGCCAGCCCGGCGGAGGACAGGCCGTTGCGGATTCGGGTCGAGTCCACGCGGCCGTCGGCGGCGGCGGTGATCGACCGGGTGGGCAACCGGGGCGGGCGGACCCGGTTGAGGATGATCGCGCCGGGTCGCAGGTCGGCGCCGTCGAGTTCCTCGATGGCCTCGACGGTCTCCCGCACCGGCATCTCCTCCAGCAGGGTGACCAGGTGCACGGCCGTGTCGCCGGAGTGCAGCAGCCGCACCACGCCGTCGCTCTGGCCCTTGATCGGACCGACCTTCGCCAGGTCGGCCATGGCTTTGGTGACGTCGAGGAATTTCACTATCCGACCGGTGGGCGGCGCGTCGACCACGACGGCGTCGTAGCAGTGCCTGCCCTTGTCGTCCGTGCGGGTGACGCACTCCTTGATCTTGCCGGTGAGCAGCACGTCGCGCAGGCCGGGCGCGAGCGTGGTGGCGAACTCGATGGCGCCCATCTTGCGCAGCGTGCGGCCCGCGAACCCCAGGTTGTAGAACATCGCGAGGTACTCCAACAGCGCCGCCTCCACGTCGATGTGCAGCGCGCGGACCTCGCCCCCGCTCGGCGCCGACGCGACGCGCTCCTCGGAGTACGGCAGCGGCTGGGTGTCGAACACCTGGGCGATGCCCTGCCTGCCCTCGACCTCGATGAGCAGCACCCGCCTGCCGCCGGTCGCCAGGGCCAGCGCGAGCGCGGCCGCGACGGTCGTCTTGCCCGTGCCGCCCTTGCCGGTGACCACGTGCAGCCGGGCGCGGGCGATCTGCTCGGTCCAGCCGACGACGGGAGTGGTCACGGATTCAGCGTAAATGCCGCGTTACGGACTCCGCCGCCCGACCGGGTCACCCGGCGACCAACATCACGGCCGCCGTGGTGCCCACCAGGATCACCGCGCCCCACACGAACACCGGGGCGAACACCGTCAGCGTCAGCACGCACAGCAGCGCCAGCAGGGTGAACGAGATCGCCCCGGACAGCGCCACCGGCCCGTGCGCGTTGGCCCGGTCGCGCACCTTGGCCATCGTGACCAGCACCAGGACCAGCCCGCTCACGCCGAGCAGCGCGGTCGCGATCAGTCGCCAGGCTTCCACCCCGCCACCGTACCCAGCCCTGCTCGACGCAGCCTCTAGGCTGCCCGTCATGACGAAGTGGGAGTACGCCACCGTGCCACTGCTGATCCACGCGACCAAGCAGATCCTCGACCAGTGGGGTGAGGACGGCTGGGAGTTGGTCACCGTGCTGCCCGGCCCGACCGGTGAGCAGTTGGTCGCCTACCTCAAGCGTCCCAGGGGGGTCTGATGAGCTGGCGCGACCGACTCGCCGAGCTGGGCATCGAACTGCCGCCCGTGGCCACTCCGGCGGGCTCCTACGTCCCGGCCGTCCGCACCGGTTCGCTGGTGTTCACCGCGGGCCAGATCCCACTGGTCGACGGCGCGCTCGCGGCCACCGGCAAGGTCGGCAGCGAGATCAGCCCCGAGGAGGCCCAGCAGCTCGCCCGCGTGTGCGCGCTCAACGCGCTCGCCGCGGTCGACGGTCTGGTGGGCATCGACGCCGTCGTCCGGGTGGTCAAGGTGGTCGGCTTCGTGGCTTCCGCCGAGGGGTTCACCGGGCAGCCCGCGGTCGTCAACGGCGCTTCCGACCTGCTGACCGAGGTGTTCGGCGAGCAGGGTCTGCACGCACGCTCCGCGGTCGGCGTCGCCGAGTTGCCGCTGGGGGTGCCGGTCGAGGTGGAACTGGTGGTGGAGGTCGCATGAGCGAGTTTGCGAGCGAGTCAGTCAACACAGGGTTGGTGCGATTGCCCGCGACGAGCGTCAGCGAGGAGGTCGCATGAGCTCGATCGCGCACTGTCACGACTTGCTGCTCAGGTTCGCGGGCAGGCTCGGCGGCCGCGAGCTGTGGCGCCTGCGCGACTGGCTCTCGGCAGGTGCCATCGACGCGGTCGCGCGGGCGCTCCCGCTCACTTTGCTGCGCGAGCGGGTCGGGATCACGCCGGAGGAGTCCAGGCTGCTCACCGCCGCGCTGCTGCCCGCGGGAGCCGATCCCGAGCGGCTCAATGCGGTCTCATGGCTGGACGAAATCCCCGAAGTCGACTACACCTTCTCCGCAGAGTCGCCCGAATGGGTGAGCTTGGGTGACTCGATCGGGGTGGTGCTCGGCGCGATGCTGCGCGGTCGGCCAGAGGTGGTCGAGGCGCGGTCGAGCTGGCGCCACCACCGGTCGGCGACCGGCTCGGCAACCAGGGTCGTGCTGGTCACCACCACCGGCGACGGTGCACGGCTGACCGGGGAGCTGCAGCGGGTGCTGCGCGCCCTGGGCACGTACGAGCCCGCGGTCGAGGTCCTGCCGCAGGGATTCGACCTGCCGAAGTACCACCGGGCCGCGCTCACGGCGTCGGAACCCCTGGTAGGGCAGGGGCACCTGGTTCCCAGTTAGCGCAAGGACGAGTCGGAGGAACAGATCGTGACGCAGGTCGCCGCAGGCAAGGGTGCCGCTTGGCCGGGGGTGGCGCTGCCGGTCCGGGTGCACGATCTCCTGCTCGCTCTCGCGGGCAGGCTCGACGACGACGCGCTGGCCGACGCGCGGGAACTGCTGGCCTCCACCGAGGTCGACCGCGCGTTGGAACTGCTGGTCGGTTGCCTCGCCGCAGGCCCGATCGCGGTCAGCGCGGACGAGCACGCACAGTTACTGGAGCTGGTCCTTTCGGTGCACTGCGACCCGGCCGTGGTCGAGCGGCTCGTGGTCGCCGAACACGAGGCCGTCACCCGGCACCGGTTCATCGCTGGCAAGATCGACGGTGTCGGCGCCGAGCAGGGTGTGGCCGAGGCGGCCAGCCGCGTCCTCGACGTGCTGCCCGACATCCGGGCGGCGTGGGCGGTATGGCGGCTGACGCCTGCGGGCGCCGCGACCGGTCCGGTGCCGCACCGGGTCGTGCTGATCGGCGTCGGTCCCGCGGGTTTCGCGCCTGCCACGGCCTTCCGGGTGGAGCACGCGCTGCGCCGCGCCGGTCTCACCGCGTCCGTCGAGGTCCTGCGCGACGGCACCGAGCCGAGCGACTACCACCACACCGCGATGCGCTACGCCGCCGAGGTGCCGCTGGGTCGCCCGGTGCCGCCGAATTCGCCGCCTGCCAAACCGGAGTCCGCGCCGGCCAAGCCCGCGCCAGTCTCCCGAGCCGAGCGCCGTGCCGCCGAGCCGATGCCGGTCGTTCCCGTCCTGCCGGTTGCCCCCGTCGTGCCGGAGCCGCCCTCGGCGTCCTGGATGCAGGAGCCGCCGAAGTCCGCCGACGAGTCGCTCAACGACCAGGAACTCGACCTGCTGCGCCAACTCCAGGAGGAACTGGCCCGGCGCGAACAGACCGACGGCACCCCGCAGGCCGGCTGGCAGGCCGAACCGGGCGGCCCCAGCGTCCCCTTCGACTGGCACGAGGCGAACAGCTCCACCATGGTCAACGGGATGCCATTGCAGCCGCCGGACTCGCGTCCCTAAGACTGGCTGATCTTCCGCTCCACCGCGGCCAGCAAGTGCTGGATGTGCAGGCCGCGCCGGACGTCGAGCGGATGCTCGGTGCGACCGGCGCGGACCAGGCCGGTGAACTCGTCCAGCAGCGCCGCGTAGGAGTCCCGCGCCGGTGTCGCGCGGCCGACCAGCTCGCGGTAGCCGTGGTCGCCGTAGACCGACAGTTCGATGACGGTCGGGCGCATCGGCAGCCCCATCGACAGGGTCACCGTGCTGGTCGCCCCGCCCTCGTGCCGCAGCACCAGGTGCCACAGGTCGGGCTCGCCCCGGTGGGCGGCGAGCACCTCGACGATCGGGCCCAGCGCGGCGTCGAGCAGGTCGAGCACGTGCGGGCCGATGTCGGCGAGCGCGCCGCTCTCGTGCCGCCACGGCGACTCCGAGTACTCCCCGCCGAGCAGCGCCCCGGACAGCCACCGGGCGCTCGCCCCCGACCAGCCGCCGAGTCGGCGCACGTCATCGAGCCAGTCGACGGTCTCCTCGGCGAACCGGCGGATGAACACCACCAGCGACACCACCCCCGCCGCCCTGACCGCGTCGGCCACCCGCTCGGCGTCGGCGACGGTCGCCGCGATCGGCTTCTCCAACAGCACGTGCTTGCCCGCCGCGGCCGCGCGCGGGGCCAGCTCGGCCTGCACCGCGGGCGGTACGGCGAACGCCACCGCGTCCACCTCGGCCAGCAGCGCGTCGAAGTCGCGGGCGACCGGGACGCCCAGCTCGGCGGCGGCGTCCGGGCGCCGGGCCCACATCGCGGTCAACTCGGTGGCCGGGTGGTTCGTCAGGCCCGGCGCGTGCACCGACCGGGCCCACGGCCCCGCACCCACCAGCCCGAACCGCAGCGTCTTCGCACCCATGGGCACCATCCTGCCGGTAATTCGATTGCGCGCCCGCGCCCCGGTCGCCATCCTTGACCCATGGGCAACTGAGAGCACGAGACGTCGACCTCGCGCCGCACCTGTGAGTGCGTGCCGCATCCGTCTGTGGCTCCAGGAGGCCCGCTCTTGCCCACCTCCCTCCTGCTCGCCCGGCTGCTGCTGCGCGAGCCCGGGGTGCTCCTGCTCGACGAGCCGACGAATCACCTCGACGCCGCGGGCACCGACTGGCTCGGCGGCTACCTCGCCGACTACCCGGGGCGGCAAGAGCACACTGCTGCGCGCGCTCAGCGGCGAGCTGTCGCCGTCCGGCGGGACCGTGGAAGTGTTGGGGCGCGCGGGTTATCTGCCGCAGGTCCACGACCGGCTGCCGATGGGCACCAGTCCGATCGGGTACCTGCGCGGGCAGTTGCCGCTGTACGAGGAGGACGCCGAAGCGCAGCTACCTGTTCGACGCCGACGCCATCCGCAAGCCGCTGCACCAGTTCTCCCCGGGGGAGATCCGCAGGCTGCTGGTCGCCTGCCTGGTCAAACTCCGGCGCCGAGTTGCTGCTGCTCGACGAGCCGACCAACCACCTCGACTTCGACTCGCTCGACGTGGTGGAGGAGGCGCTGCGCGGTTCCGCGGCACCCTCGTCGTGGTCACCCACGACCGGTATTTCGCCGAGCGCATCCACCCCACCCACCACTGGCTGGTGGCAGCGGGCTCCTGCTCCGCGGAGGTCGTCGCCGCGTAGGGTCGGCGGCGTGCCCGAGCTGCCCGAGGAACTGGACCTGCCCGCGGATTTCCTGCCCGCCGAGCTGCCGGACCCGCCCGTGGTTCCCAAGGACGCGGCGACCGTGATGCTCGTCCGCGACGCCGCGCCGGGCCTGGAGGTGTTCCTGCTGCGCCGGGTCGTCGGGATGGCGTTCGCGGGCGGGATGACCGTGTTCCCGGGCGGCGGCGTCGACCGCCGCGACGCCGATGCCACGGTGGCCTGGCACGGTCCCGGCCCGGACTGGTGGGCCGGGCGGTTCGGCTGCGCGCCCGCGCTGGCCCGCGCCCTGGTGTGCGCGGCGGTGCGGGAGACGTTCGAGGAGTCCGGGGTGCTGCTCGCGGGCCCGGACGCGGACAGCGTCGTCTCCGACGCCCGCCCCTTCCACGACGCCCGTCAGGAGTTGGTCGACCGGAAGCTGTCGTTCGCCCAGTTCCTCGCCGACAACCGGCTCGTGCTCCGCGCGGACCTGTTGCGCCCGTGGTCGAACTGGGTGACGCCCGCCGAGGAGCCGCGCCGCTACGACACCCGGTTCTTCCTCGCCGCCATGCCGGTCGGCCAGCGCGCCGACGGGGCCACCACGGAGGCCGCGGACGTCGCCTGGCAGCTCCCCGCCGACGCCATCGATGAATGGAAGCAGGGCCGTCGCGGCCTGCTGCCGCCTACCTGGACGGTCCTCGCCGAACTCCATGAGCACGGGTCGGTTGCCGCCGCGATGGCCGCCGAACGCACCATCGACAAGATCATCCCCAAGGTGATCCGCGACGGCACCCGCCTGCGCGTGGTCATGCCAGGCGACCCGGCCTACGCCACCGCCGCCAACCACCTCGACGCCCGACCCGACGACCGCCTGGAGCACCGATGACCCACCCGGCCTACGGAGTCGTCCGCGAGGTCACCCCGTTCGCCTCGGTGCTGTTGGAGGACAACCCGAGCATCATGACGCTCGACGGCACCAACACCTGGCTGCTGCGCGCCCCCGGCTCCCCCACCACCGTCGTAGTAGACCCAGGCGACGCCGACGAGCCCCACCTGGAGCGCGTGTTGGCGGCAGCGGGCACCGTCGAGGCCATCCTGATCACCCACCACCACGCGGACCACGTCCAGGGCGCATCGTGGCTCGCCCGCCGCTCGGGTGCGCCGGTCCGCGCCTTCGACCCGGCCCTGTGCCAGGACGACGGCCCGCTGCGGCACGGGGAGACGGTGGCGTTGGCGGGGCTGGAGCTGGCGGTGCTGCACACCCCCGGCCACACCGCGGACTCCGTCTGCCTCGCTGTCGAGTACGGGGATCAGGCGGCCGTGCTGACCGGGGACACCGTGCTCGGCCGCGGTACCACCGTGATCGCACCCCCGGACGGTCGACTAGGCCAGTACCTGGACTCGCTGCGCGCGCTCGCCTGCCGTCCAGCGGGTGCGGCGGTGCTCCCCGGCCACGGCCCGGACCTGCCGGACCTGGCCACCGTGGCCGCCGAGTACCTATCCCACCGCGAACAGCGCCTCGACCAGATCCGCGCCGCGCTGGCGGTGCTGGGCCAGGACGCCACCCCGAGGCAGGTGGTGGAGATCGTGTACGCCGATGTCGACAAGTCCCTATGGGCCCCCGCCGAGTGGTCGGTCCACGCCCAACTCGACTACCTCCGCGCCCACGACTGACCGCCACGACTGACCCGCTCCGTGGCTGACCGGACACGACTGACCGCCCCGTGGCTGACCCGCTCCCATCACTGCCACGCTTGACCCAGCTCCCGCGGCGGACCCACCCGCGGCTTGCCCCGTTCCGTCGCCGGCCAGCGACGGAACGGGTTGGTGGGGCCTCTCCTGAAACAGCCTTGAAATGCGGACCTGTTGCCAGGAGAGTCTCCTGCGTCGCTACGGGCGCAGTGGCGCAGGTGCGGGACTCCCTCGGGTGGGAGGGGCCTGTGCCCCGGGACCGCATCGATAGAGGAGGACGGGTGGGTAGCGGCAGCTCCGATCTGCCGAGTCGGTTCCGTGATCAGCAGGTCATCGCGTGGAGCTTCCTGTCCGACGCCGATGAGGTGTTGGTGCATTGCCCTCGGTGCGACGCGTGCGCCAAAGTGGTGGCTCGGCCTGCCGACCCGCCGTCGCGGTCGGGGTTCTTCGGGAGGCGCCGGTTGAGCTGCGCCGCCTGCGGTCATGTCACCGACGAGGTCGCGGGGGAGCGCAAGTCCCGGTACGGCCACGAGTGGGTCGGGACCGTGCGAGACCCCTACTTCCAGTGCCGACTGTGGCTGCAGGCCGACTGCTGTGGTCAGGTGCTGTGGGCTTTCAACCTCCGGCACCTGGACTACCTGCGGTCCTACGTCGCAGCAGACCTTCGCGAGCGGTCCCATCCGCGGACCGGCTGGCACCGTCGGATGACCATGGTCGCCAAGTTGCCCGCCTGGCTGAAGTCCGCGAAGAACCGGTCCGAGGTCCTGCGCGGCCTCGACCGCCTCCGCGCCACGACCTGACGCACCGTCGCCCGCGCTACTGGCGCTGTGCTTGCCCCGTGGCAATGATCCAGCTCAGCTGGGTTGATTCGGGTCGATAGGTTGCTCCTCTGGTTGGTTGGGCTTGGCCGCGATCGGTGGCTGCTCTGGTTGGCCTGGCCGTGATCACGCCAGCCGCGCGCGTCAGGTTTTCGGGGGCAGCATCGGCATGAGGATGTAGCGCAGCTCCACTTCCCCGGGCTCTACCGCCGTCAGCACCGTCGCCCGCATGCCCGGCTGGATCGCCATGCGCACCCGGGTGCCCGCGAACGGGCGCAGGGCGTCGGACAAATAGCGGGACTGGAAGGACGGGCTGGTGCGACCGCCCTCGACCGTGGCCTTGACCGACTCCTCGGCCTCGCCCGTCTGCCGGTCCGCGGTGCGGAGGCGGACTTCGCCGTCGCCGACCTCGAACTGCAGGACGCCGCGCGGGTCGGTGTAGAGGGCCACGCGGCGGGTTGCGTTGAGGAGGGCGTCGGCGTCGAGGTCGACCTGAGTGTCCACACCAGACAGTGCGAGCTTGGCCTCGGTGAGGAAGGTGCCGTCGAGGACGGCGGTGGTGACGGCCGTGTCGCCCCAGGACAGCCCCATCCGGTTCGCGTCGACGCCCAGCGACACTTGTCCGCTGACCTGCTTGGCCACTTCCGCCAGCAGCGTGGCCGGGATCAACGCGTCGACCTCGCCCTGGACCGGGTGCCATGGCAGGGTCGCGATCGCCATTCGGTAGCGGTCGCTCGCGCGCAGCACCAGGCGATCGCCCTCCGACCGGATGCGGACGCCGGTGAAGATCGGCAGCGCCTCGTCGCGTGACGCCGTGTTCGCCACCGTCGCCAGGGCCGACGAGAGCAGCGCACCCGACATCGTGCCGCCCACCGCGGGCGACTCGGCCACGCCAGGGTGTAAGCCGACATCGAGCAGCGGCAGCGCGAACCGGGCACCCTCGGCCCGGATCGCGAGCCGCGCGCCCTCGACGACGAGCCGGACCTGTGGTTGCTCCAGCGCGCGCAACGTGTCCGCCAGCGGTTTGGCGGGCACCAGCACGCGCCCGTCCGTGTGCACGAGCGCACCACAGGACGCGCGGGCGGTGCGTTCTCGGTCGGTCGCGGCCAGCACCACGCCGTCCGCGTCGGCGGTGAGCAGGAGACCGCCGAGCACCGGGTCGACCAGCTTGCCGGGGACAAGCCGGACGACCTCGGCGGCCGCGGCGGCGAGGTGGGCGGTGGTGACGGTCAGATCCATGGGAAAGACGCTAGCGTCGATCACCGACACGTGCGTTCAGTTGTCCACAGGGGTCAGGCGAGCACTGGTTCCCGGACTGCCGCCGGCGTCTGCGCCACGCGCACGGTGCCCCGGCGCGCGTAGACGATCGCGGCGAACGCGAGGCCCGCGGCGGTTGCCGACAGGAACGACGACCACACGCCCACGTGCTCCACCAGCAGCCCGCTCACCGACTGCCCCAGCGCTAGCCCGAGCGTGACAGCCGTGATCACCCAGCCGAACGCCTCGGTCACCGTGCCCTCCGGCGCGACCAGTTCGATCGCCGCCGAGTGCGCGGTGGCCTGCGGCGTGATCAGCATCCCGGCCAACAGCAGCGCGACAGCCAACCCGAACAGCGACGTCGGGATGGCCAGCGGCGCGACGAGCAGCGCGAATCCGGCGAGCAGTACGGGCAGCCGCAGGTGCATCGGCCGCGGCCAGGGCCGCACCCCGTAGAGCACGCCGAAGATCACGGAGCTGATCGACCACAGCCCGAGCAGCAGGCCGCCCGCGGGCGCGTTGCCCGCGTTCGTGGCGGCCGCGGGCACCGCGACCTCGATGAACCCGATCGTGACGCCGAAGCCCATGGCGGCCAGGGCGAGCGTGCGCATCCCCGGGCTTGCCAGCGCGCCGAGCAGGCCGTTGCCCGCCAGTTCGCCGCGCTCCGGGCGGAACCCGCGCATGCTCGGCGTCAACGCGAACCAGACGCCGCCGACGATCATGCAGGCCGCGCCCGCGACGACGCCGGTACCCGCCCAAGGTGCCGCGAGCAGCACGCCGGACAGCGCGGGCCCGAGGATGAAGAACGCCTCCATGCTGATGGCCTCGTAGGCATACGCGGCGTTGCGCGCCGCGCCGGGCGGCAGGAAGCGGGTCCACATCGCGCGCGACGCGGACCCGATCATCGGTTCGGTGGCGCCGACACCGAGCCCGATCGCGATCAATACCGCCGTCGGCGCCAGCGCCTCGATAGCCAGCACACCCGCGGCGACGAACAGCCCGAACGCCCCGGCGGTGACCAGCAGCGGCCGCGACGGTCCGACGCGGTCCATGATCCGGCCCTGCGCGACCGAGCCCATCGCCACGCCGACCAGGCTGGCCGCGGACACCAGCCCGGCGATCGCGAACGACCCGGTCGTGCGTTGGACGTAGAACAGCAGTGACAGGCCCACCATCGCGATCGGCAGCCTGCCGATCAGGGCGGCCAGCACCGGACCGCGGGCGCCAGGGGTGGTGAGGGCGGCGCGGTAGTCGGCGAGACCAGCGGAGTGGGACATGTGTACCAGTATGCCGGACTTTGGTACGGCCGTACCACTAATTTTCGGTGGTTTGTGCCACCCCGGGCGGTGGTACGTCTCGGTTACGTAACAGTGACCCGGATTCCCGGTGAACCCGGGCAACGAATCGGCCTCCCCAAGAGTCCTTGAGGGTGAAAGGACTTGAACCGAGGGTAGGGGTCCGTGCGATGGTTCATCCATCGCCCGTCACGTCCGAGTGGCGGAACGCGATACGCCAACTGAACAACCACAAGTTCCCTCCGGGTCCGGCTTCGGGGCCTGCCCAGAGGGCGGGGAGCGTGGGCCGTCGGGGGATGGTCTACGCACAACGAGAGGCCGGTGCGCCGCGTCGGGGGCGGCGCCCGGCCTCTCGCCATGCGCACGACAAGCCATACGCACGCGAAAAGGGCCCGGTCGCCGACCGGGCCCCTTTTTCGCGTTGTTGTTACCGGGCGCGCCGCGCGAGCCGCTCCGGGTCGAGGATCAGCACGCTCTTGCCCTCCAGCCGCAGCCAGCCGCGGTGGGCGAAGTCGGCTAGCGCCTTGTTCACCGTCTCGCGGGACGCCCCGACATACTGGGCGATCTCCTCCTGCGTCAGGTCGTGGGTGACCCGCAGCAGCCCCGCCTCCTGGCTGCCGAAGCGCTGCGCGAGCTGCAGCAACGCCTTGGCGACCCGGCCGGGTACGTCGGTGAAGATCAGGTCGGCCAGCATCCCGTTGGTCCGGCGCAGCCTGCGCGCAATCACCCGGAGCAACTGCTCGGCGATCTCGGGGCGCGTGCCGATCCACGAGCGCAGCGCGGGCCGGTCCATCGTGACCGCGCGGACCTCGGTGACCGAGGTCGCGGTCGATGTGCGCGGACCCGGGTCGAAGATCGACAGCTCGCCGAACATGTCGGACGGGCCGAAGATGCCGAGCAGGTTCTCCCTGCCGTCGGGTGACTTGCGGCCGAGCTTCACCTTGCCGGATTGGATGATGTACAGCCGGTCCCCGGGCTCACCCTCGGCGAAGATCACGTGTCCGCGCGGGAAGTCCACGGCTTCGAGCGTCTCGGCAAGTGCTTGCGCCGCGGCCGGGTCGACCCCTTGGAAGATGCCCGCACGGGCCAGGGTCTCATCCACCTCGGTCCTCCTGTTTCCACCACGGCGACCGCAAAGGGTGCGACGCCGATCACTGCACACAGTGTAGGGCGTCGACCGGGAAAGCCCCGGCGGCTCGCCGTCCGTCCGTTGTGGAACGTCCGACTGCCATGATCGCCCTAGCCGGATGACCCTAGCGCGCTAGTCCCTGCCCCGGCGACCGCGGAGCTTGGCGGCCCGCCCGCCCAGCCTGCGCAGCCGGAACAGCTCCAGCGCACGGCCGATCCCGTGGCCGTAGAGCGCCCGGACCTCGTCGGGCCGAGCCAGCTCCAGGAACTCCTCGACGTCGGTCTCCTGGACCGCCACGTGGCGCAGCCTGGATTCCACGCGCTCCATGAACAGCGCGAAGAACATGATCACAAGGGGTACCGCGAACACGAACCAGACAGCCATGGTCGTCGATCCTCGCTCGTTCTCTCGCCGGGCCCGGACCCGCCTCCGGTTCCCGATGGTCTGCTAGGTAGACGTCTGGGGCATATTTCAGGTTGTTCGACGGCCCGTAGGCTAGCGAGGTGCCTTCGACCACCCGACGCCCGCCCCGAGCAGCCGCCGCGGTGGACGGCGACTCCAGTCTCGCCCTGACCCGCCGCGTTCGCCGGACGACACGCGCGCTCGCCGAGGGATATCCCGCGGCGCACTGCGAGTTGGACTTCACCACGCCGCTGGAACTGGCGGTGGCCACGATCCTGTCGGCGCAGTGCACCGACGTGCGGGTCAACGAGACCACCCCGGCGCTGTTCGCCCGCTACCGCACCGCCGCCGACTACGCCGCCGCCGACCGCGCCGGGCTGGAGGAGATGATCCGGCCGACCGGGTTCTTCCGAAACAAGACCAGTTCGCTGATCGGTCTCGGCGCGGCCCTGGTCGAGCGGTACGGCGGCGAGGTGCCCGGCAAGCTCGACGACCTGGTGACGCTGCCCGGCATCGGCCGCAAGACCGCCAACGTCATCCTCGGCAACGCGTTCGGCGTTCCCGGCATCACCGTCGACACCCACTTCGGCAGGCTCGTCCGCCGGTGGGAGTGGACCGACCTGGAGGACCCGGTCAAGGTCGAGCACGCCATCGGCGCGCTGGTCCCGCGCAAGGACTGGACCATGCTGTCGCACTGGGTGATCTTCCACGGCCGCCGCGTGTGCCACGCCCGCAAACCGGCCTGCGGGGCATGTTTCCTCGCCCGCGACTGCCCTTCCTTCGGCGCAGGCCCGACCGATCCGGTACAGGCCGCGAAGCTGGTCAAGGGCGAGGAGGCCGAGCACCTCGTCGCGCTCGCCGAGCGCACCCGCGCGGGCTACCGGCCGGGGAAGTCGACCGGGTGAGTGTCCGCACGCGCTGGGCGCTGGTCGGGGTGATCCTGCTGGTCGCGGCCGCTGTGGCGCTGTGGCCGCGCGATCGGGAGGCAGCCCAGCCGCCCGTGCCGGATCTGACCGCGGCCCGCGCGGAGGCGGCCCTGGTGGCGTGCGCGACCGGCGACCCGGGCCCCGCGACCCTGCGCGGCGTGCGCGCCGAATGCCTCGCCGACGGCGTTCAGGTCGACGCGGCCGCGGCGCTGGGCGGCAGGCCCGTGCTGGTCAACGTATGGGCCACCTGGTGCCTGCCGTGTCGCGAGGAACTGCCGGTGCTTTCCGAGTACGCGGCGGACGCGGGCTCGGTCGACGTTGTCGGCCTCGCGGTCAAGAGTCCGGCCGCGGACGCCCTCGACCTGCTGCGCACCCTCGGCGTGCGCCTGCCGACCCTGCTCGACCGGGACGGCTCGGTCGAGCGCGGGCTCAAGGTTCCCGACGCGCTGCCTGCGTCTTATGTCATTTCGGCGGACGGTTCAGTGAACTTCGTGGGCAGGCCGCGCGTCTTCCGTAGCGTCGACGAGGTGCGGGAGGCCGTCACCCGGTATCTGGGAGGAGGCCGATGAGCCCGCACGGACCCCTGGTGGACCCGGCCGACGTGCCCGACTGGCTGCGTCCGCTGGTCGCGGCGACCGCCGACATCGACCCGGTGCTGTGGGCCCGGTTCTCCGTGCCGGGGCCGGGTTCCCGGGACGCGGCCGTCCTGATCCTGCTCGGCGACGACCTCGGCCACGGCCCGGACGTGCTGTTCCAACTCCGCGCCGACAGCGGCGGCAGCCACTCCGGGCAGGTGGCCTTCCCCGGCGGCGGCGCCGAGTCGAGCGACGACGGGCCGGTGGCCACCGCGCTGCGGGAGGCCGTCGAGGAGACCGGGCTCGACCCGTCCGGCGTACGCCCGGTCGCCCTGCTGCCCAGCCTGCACATTCCGGTATCCAGATTCCAGGTAACCCCGGTGCTCGCGCAGTGGACGGCACCGAGTCGCGTGTGGGCGGTCGACACCGCCGAGACCCAGGCCGTGGCCCGGGTGCCGCTCGCGCACCTGGCCGACCCGGCCAACCGGTTCCGGGTGAGCCATCCGTCGGGGTACGTCGGGCCCGCGTTCGCCGCACCGGGCATGCTGGTGTGGGGATTCACGGCGGGTCTGTTGACCATGCTGCTCGCCGCGGGCGGGTGGGAACGGCCGTGGGACGCGTCCGACGTGCGTGACCTTGACGTAGCGTGGCGCTCCACCGGTTCTCAAGGCGCGGAGGTCTGAGCGTGAACTGGGTCGACGTGCTGGTCGTCGCGCTCGCCGTGCTGGCGGCGATCTCCGGGGCGCGGCAGGGCGTGATCACCGCGCTGCCCGCGTTCGTCGGCGTGCTGATCGGCGCGGTCGCGGGCATCAAGATCGCGCCGCTGGTGGTGGCGCAGATCGATTCGACGCCGACCAGGGTGGCCTTCGCGGTCGCGATCTTCGTGCTGCTGGTCGCGCTCGGCGAGACGTTCGGGGTGTGGGTCGGCCGGACGATCCGGCAGAAGATCTCCTCGCCGAAGCTGGCCGGGGTCGACAGCGCGTTCGGCGCCATCGTGCAGGGCGCCGTCGTGTTCGTGGTGTCGTGGCTTATCGCGCTGCCGTTGACCTCGGTCGGCGGCCTGCCCGGGCTGGCGTCGGCGATCAACAACTCGGCGGTGCTCGGCGGCGTCAACGAGGTCATGCCGCAGGCCGCCCGCGGGCTGCCCGACGAACTGCGCCAACTGCTCGACGTGTCCGGCTTCCCGGCGGCGGTCGACCCGTTCAACCGGACGCCGAACAAGGAGGTCGAGCCGCCGGACCCGGCGTTGCAGGCCAGCGAGGTCGTCCAACGGGTGCGGACGAGCGTGCTCAAGATCAACGCCAAGGCGCCGTCGTGCGAGCGGGCGCTGGAGGGCAGCGGGTTCGTCATCGCGCCCCGGCGGGTGATGACCAACGCGCACGTGGTGGCCGGCACCGACGAGGTGTCGGTGGAGTCCGGCGACCGGAACCTGACCGCCCGCGTCGTGCACTACGACCCGCAGACCGACGTGGCCATCCTGGACGTCCCCGGACTCACCGCCACCCCGCTGCCGTTCGCCCCGTCGGATGCCACCAGCGGCCAGGACGGCATCGTCCTCGGCTACCCGCTCGACGGCCCGTACACCGCGTCACCCGCGCGGGTGCGCGACCGGATTCCCCTGCGCGGCCCGGACATCTACGACTCGGCCACGGTCAACCGGGACGTGTTCACGCTGCGGTCCAAGGTGCTCAGCGGCAACTCCGGCGGCCCGCTGGTCGACACCAACGGCGAGGTCATCGGCGTAGTGTTCGGCGCGGCTGTGGACAACTCGGAAACCGGGTTCGCCCTCACCGCCGCCGAAGTCCGCGACGAGGTCGGCCGTGCCCCGTCGATGACCGCCCAGGTGGCCACCGGGCGCTGTGCGAGCTAGCGGTCGTGACCACTAGTTCTTGAGGAACGCGGTGAGCAGCGCGTTGGTCGCGGCGGGCGCCTCTTCGTGTGGAAAGTGGCCGATGGCGGGCAGGACGTGCTTCTCCGCGCGTCCGCCGAGCCACGGGCCGGACGCGTCTCGGGTGCGCGCCAGGATGCACGGGTCGTCGACCCCGTAGAGCTGCAGCACCGGCGCCTCGATCTTGCGCGCCATGGCCTCGCCGAATCGCCTGCCCTCGCTGCGCACCTGCGACCGCAGCGCCCAGCGGTAGTACTCCAGCGCACTGTGCGCGGCGCCCGGGACGAGAACGGCGCGCCGGTAGCGGGCCACGGTGTCGGCGAACTCCGGCGCCTGTGTCCATTGTGGACCGGACCAGGCTCGGACCAGCGCCTCGACCGTCGTCGCGCCGTCGCGGGTGAGCCAGCGTTCCGGGGCCAGGGGGAGCTGCGCCCGGAACACGTGGCCCAGGGCGCGCGCCTGGTTGTTCGGGCGCCTGCGCAGCGCGGTGCGGCGGATCTGGCTGCGCAGCGCCAGCGGGTGCGGCGCGGACAGTGCGCTCACCGAGTGCACGACACGCGGGTGCAGACCGGCGACGGTCCAGGCCAGCAGCCCGCCCCAGCCGTGCCCGACGAGGTGCGCGCGGTCCTCGCCCAACGACTTGACCAGGCCCGCGACGTCACCGGCGAGCGTCCAGGCGTCGTAGCCGCGCGGTGGCTTGTCGGAGTCGCCATAGCCGCGTAGGTCGACGGCGATAGCGCGGTAGCCCGCGTCGCCGAGGGCGGTCAACTGGTGTCGCCAGGTCCACCAGAACTCGGCGAACCCGTGCAGCAGCAGGACCAGCGGCCCTTCGCCGGTCTCGGCCACGTGCAGCCGGATGCCGTTCGCGTACACGTCCCGGTGCGCCCATGGCCCGTCGACCCGGACGGTGGAGGGGTCGGGACGGGAACGCACGGCGCTGCTCAGCGGAAGGTCAGGAACTGCGGGCGGGCGCGTGACCGTTGTGCTCACCCCGGTGGGTCAGTGCCGCGGCTGTGTCCTTGAAGCTGCTGATCGTGCGCTCGGGCGACCGGATCGACCGCACCTTGCGCCAGCCAAGGAACCCGAACAGCCCGGCGAGCAGCAGCATCAGGCCGAACACGATGCCGAACGCGGCCGAGCGGACCAGGCCGATGTCGGCCAGCAGCTCCGCGAGCGCGAAGAACAGGAAGAACGAGCTGTAGAGCACCACCACCAGGGCGATGACGAAGAAGATGCTGCCCTTGAGCGCCTTCTTGATCTCGCCGGTGACCTCCGACTTCGCCAGCTCGACCTCGGCTCTGACCAAAGTGGACAGATGGGTCGTGGCGTCCTTGACCAGGTTCCCGAGGGACTGGTCGCCCATGGCCGCGACCGCCCGGTCGTCCGTCAGGGGAATCGACGGCACCCGGGGCAGGCCCGATCCGTCGCGGTCTCCGTTTCCGTGCGCGCTGGTCACCTGCGACATCGTGCCATGCTCGGCTGCCGGGGGCTGCCCGGGCGGTGATTCTCGTCAGTCCTCCTGGTGGACCTTGCTCCGGCGCACCAGCATCGCGGCGGCCAGCAGCGAGGCCACCGCCGACGCGACAAGCACCGCGGCCTTGGCCAGTTCGGCGTCGGCGGCGTCCAGGGACAGGTCGGCGATCAGCAGACTCACCGTGAAACCGACGCCGCCGAGCATCGCCACCGCCGCCAGATCGCGTCTGCCCAGCCCCTCGGGTAGCACCGCCACCTTCAACCGCACGGCGAGCAGCGCCGACCCCACGATGCCGACGAACTTGCCCACGACGAGTCCGATCATCACGGCGAGCGCCATCCGGTCGGTGGCCAGCGCGCTCAGGGCGGCGCCGTTCACCGGGACACCCGCGGCGAACAGCGCGAACACCGGCACCGCGAACCCGGCCGACCACGGCTGCAGCCGGTGCTCCAGCCGCAGCCCGGGCGACTCCTTCTCGCGGGGGTCGCGTTTCACCCTGGTCAGCAGCCCCAGCGCCACGCCTGCCACGGTCGCGTGAATGCCCGACGAGTGCACCGCGACCCACACCGCCACCGCGAGCGGGACGTACAGCCACACCGAGGTGACCCGCTTGTGCTGCAGGTACCAGTACAGCGCGAGCAGTGTCGCCGCCGCGGCCAGCGCGACGAGGTTGATCGTGCCAGCGAACACCACGGCGATGATCAGGATCGCGCCCAGGTCGTCGACCACGGCCAGGCTCAGCAGGAACACCCGGGCGCTGCTCGGCATCCCCGTGCCGGTCAGCGCCAGTACGCCGAGCGCGAACGCGATGTCGGTGGCCACCGGGATCGCCCACACCGCACCCGCGCGCGGATCACCCCACGCCACCGATACCGCGACGATCGCGGGAACCACCATGCCGCCGACCGCCGCGATCACCGGCAGCAGCGCCGCCTTGAGCCTCGACAACTCGCCGCTCACCAGTTCGCGCTTCAGTTCCAGGCCCGCGACGAAGAAGAACAGCGCGAGCAGGCCGTCCTTCGCCCAGTCGCCCACAGTCAGGTTGAGGTGCAAGACGTGCGGCCCGACCTCGGCGTCGCGCAGTGCCGCGTATGACCCGCTGACCGACGAATTGGCCCAGAGCAGCGCGATCGCGGTACCCGCGAGGAGGACCATGCCGCCGACGGTCTCGGTGCGCAGATAGCGGGCGAACTCGGCGACTGCCTTCGGCGCGCGTGCCTTGCGGCGATGTGACAAGGGTGCTCCTGGGATCGGGCGGACAGCTCGATACTGCTGCCGACCAGACTTCCCGGCGCACCTGTGGTCAGCTTAGTGGTCACCCGACCGTGACGCCGAAGAGCACGCCCACGTAGTAGGTGACCACCATCGCCAGGGCCCCCACCAGCACATTCCGTGCTATCGCCTGCCCGATAGGCGCCTTCCCGAGCCGCGCGCTGACCGTCCCGGTAAGCGCAAGGCCAAGGGCGACAGCCACCACACAGGTCCACACCCGCGCGCCCACGGGCGGCAGCGCGATAGCCGCCAACGGGATCACCGCCCCCACCGCGAACGCCACGAACGACGCCCGCGCGGCCTGCATCGGACTCGTCAGGTTGTCCGGGTCGATCTGCAACTCCGCCTCGGCATGCGCCTGCAACGCGTCGTTCTCGGTCAGCTCACGCGCGACCTGCTTGGCGAGGTCGGGGGACAGCCCCTTGTCGTGATAGATCTCGGCGAGCTCCCGCTCCTCGGCCTCCGGCATCTCCCGCAGCTCACGCGCCTCCTTGGCCAGCGCCGCCCGCTCGGTGTCGCGCTGCGTACTCACCGAGACGTACTCACCGCCCGCCATCGACAGCGACCCCGCCACCAGCCCCGCGATGCCCGCGGCCAGGATCACGGTCCGATCGGCGCTCGCCCCCGCCACGCCGACCACCAGCCCCGCGGTCGAGATGATCCCGTCGTTCGCGCCCAGCACCCCGGCCCGCAGCCAGTTCAACCGCGACCCGAGATCACCCCGGTGCGGTTCGTCGCCGTGCCGTTCGCTCTCGGTTTCCACCCGCGCATTCTCCCCTCCGCCCCGAGTTGTCCCCATACCGCACATTCATCCACAGCAAACGTCACCACACTGGCCTCCCCAGCCACAGCCGATAGACTGGAGCAGGGCCGAGCCCCCTTGGGACGGGTGGGGGATGTCCTTACAGGAGTCAGGCGAAATGTCCGTTATGGGATTTCTTGGGCGGGTGTGGCTGATCTTGTTGACGTGAAGCTTGGGTGGGGCGACCAATCCCTTGGACGGGTCGTGGCCGAAGATTCAGTTGTGAGCGACAGACCGATGAGCACGTGGCGGGCGATCACTCTGATGTTCCGGGTGCCCCGGCGCGGCAGGGGGTTCTGGTTCAGCCTGGCCATCGACATCATCTGGCCGTTGCTCGCGATCTTCACCCGGCTGCGCTTCCGGGGCGGCGAGCAGGTGCCCAAGCAGGGCGGCGTCGTGATCGCCTCCAACCATCTGTCCTTCGCCGACCCGGTCACGGTCACCGCGTTCACGCTGGCCGCCGGGCGGATCCCGCGCTACCTGGCCAAGGCGAGCCTGTGGCGTATTCCGCTGGTCGGCAAGGTTCTCGCGGGCGGTGGGCACATTCCCGTCGCGCGGGGTACGGCTCAGGCGCGCGATGCCTACCACGGGGCCGTTGACGCGGTGCGGCGTGGCGAGTGCGTGATGTTCTTCCCCGAGGCGGGCTTCTCCGACGACACCGACCACTGGCCGTCGGCGCGGGTGAAGAACGGGGTGGCACGGGTGGCGCTGGAGACCGGCGCGCCGGTGATCCCGGTGGTCAACTGGGGCACCCACACCCTGCTCCCCGCGACCGCGAAATTCCCCCGGCTGTTCCCGCGCAAGACGATCGACATCGCGACTGGGGATCCGGTCGACCTGTCCGACCTCGCGGGCACTGACCGGGAGTCCCTGGACGAGGCGACCAAGCGGATCATGCACGCGATCACCGAGCTGCTGGCCGAGCTGCGCGGCGAACAACAACCACCCCCTCGGGGTTAGCCGAACAACGCGGTCGGGGGCCCGGGGGCCCCCCGGGCC
>NZ_JBQTHF010000066.1:0-79144 GCF_052390155.1 Actinokineospora sp.
CCGTCGCATCCGCCGTGGACAACAAACGATCAGCATCGTCATAGGTGACCCTCGACGCGAAACCGATCGCCGGGGTCAACCCATCGACATCCACAAAGGACTGACGACTCGCCGGATCGTAACGATACGAGTGCTTCGACCGGGCAACGCCCTGCAATGACATCGGTGCCAGGACCTCGCTCACGACCGGCTTCGCGGCCAAGTGATCGACGTAGTGCACCACGGCGGTCGACTCGCTGGGTCCGCGGGTCGCCGGGTCGACCGCCACCCAGTCCGCCGCCAAGGAATTGCGGATGCCGTCGAGCAGGCCGTTGGCGGTGTAGCTGTAGTCGGTGATCTCCGAGCCAGGGTCCTCGATCCGATACAACCTGCCCTGGTAATACCACAGCCGGGTCTGCGAACCGTCCCAGTAGACGATCCGACACAACATCTGCGTGGGCGGCAGGGCATCGGCGCCGTAGGGCGCGGTGGACCCGCCGTAGCAGTCCTCACCAGGCCGGTTGTAATACAGGGCGTGCGCACGATCCGAGACCGGATCCTTGATCTGGGCCAGGCGTGATGGAATTCCGGTGTAGATGTTCTGCAGAGCGGCGGGCTTGCGCGAGTCCAACGCGTTCGCCTGGGTGTCGAGTTTCCCGTCAGCCCGGAAGACGTACACGTCGGCGCCTTCGTTGACAGTGACCCGGCCGGTGTTGTCCAGACCAAGGACGCCGTCTTGTCCCTCGGGCGGGCTGTAACCTCCGGCGCTCTTCTTCGTCCACGTGTGCTTGGCGCCAGTCGCGTCGGTCAGCACGATGCTCTGGTCGGCGATCTTCGCCTCGGTGTAGGTGGCGCCGGTACCGTCCAGATCCGCCGACAGCGTCCATCCCTTGGGCAACGGCGGAGAATCGACGCTGGCGAGCCAATCGGCGGGCACGATCTGAGCGGGGACCGTCGTGCCGTCTGTCGTGCGGGTGAACAACTTCATCCGGGCGGTACCGGTCGCCTCCTGCAACTCGATCTTGATCGGCACGGCTTGGCCCGCGGTAAGCGCGACTCCGGTCGCGGCAACCCAGTTCAGATCACTCGCGGCCGCGACGTCGTAGACCTTCTGGCCGTTGATCCAGATCACCGGGCCGTCGTCGTGTACTCCGGCGAACTGAT
This sequence comes from Actinokineospora sp., assembly GCF_052390155.1. NCBI lineage: Bacteria > Bacillati > Actinomycetota > Actinomycetes > Pseudonocardiales > Pseudonocardiaceae > Actinokineospora > Actinokineospora sp. The sequence goes on from NZ_JBQTHF010000066.1 coordinate 1,144, forward strand.
AGATCCCGGTGACCGGCGGGATGAAATAGCCCTCCCACCGCACCAGCCACCAGTCAGGCCCCAACGCGGGCGCGAAGGGCGAGTCGGTTCCCCAATCGGCATTGACCTGAGGTTCGGTGCGCACCAGGACCGGCCGCTGGATGGCGTCGTTGATCAGCCCGGCACGGGACACGTCGTCGAAATAGGACGCCTTGAGTCCCTTTGACTCCGGCTGTTGCGAGTTGTAGGTCATCGTGACGCCCGCGGTGCCGCCCACGGTGGTGAACGTCGGCGACGATGCCGACGTCGTCACGTTTCCGTTGGCCAGATTCACCTGCATCGGCCCCACGGTGTCCACAGGAGACGGACCATGCTCGCCGATGCGCTGATCGACCTTGAAATGCCCCACCCAGGTCGACGGAACCAACGTATAACCGCTGTAGGTACTGGCCTTCCAAGTGTAGGCGACACCATCGGCGAGGACACCGGCCGGAATCGTCCAGTTCGGTGTGGACAGACACCCGGAGTCCACCACGGTGCCCGACTTCCCGTCCGAGCCGGTCGCCACAGTGAAGCAGTACTTGACCGCGTCCCCGTCTGCGTCGGCGACCGGATTAACCGACAGCGTCGGCGCCAGATTCGTCAACACACTGTTGTCCGCGGGCGCCACCAGCGTCGGGACGGGCGGAGCGGAACCGGTGTCCACATACAGCGTCGCGGCGAGGTTCTTGTAGGTGTACGTGGCAGCCTGCTCAGTGCCAAGGAGCATGAGATACGACCAGTTGTCACCCGCGTCGACCAACCCCTTGACGAACGCGGTCAACTCCGCACTCGCGAAACTGCCCACGTCACCCACCGGCGCGCCTGCCAAGTACGCGCCGACACCGTTGAAGTCGAAGGCCGTCGCGTCATGCAGGTTCGCTCCCCAGGCACGATGGAATGTGCCACCGCCGACCCGGGCCACATCGACCCTGGTGCCGACCACGGTTCGGCCGAACAACGGCGAGTAGTCGAACTTGAGCAGGCTGCGGTTGTACGTGTCGCCGCCACTCGGACCAGCTTGACTGTTCCCGATCCGCAAACCGCAGTTCTGACACACATAGCCATCGGACCGAAGCGCATAGGCATCCACCACGGCGTGCGAGAACGTCGGGTCCACGCTGACCGGATACACCCGCGCCGGATCACGCAACCACGCGTCGTCCACCGACACCGTGAGCGCCCAGCCGTCCACGACCCGCTCCAGGCCGTACGCACCACCCGTCCGCGCGGGCAACCCAGACTGACCGCCTGCGGAGTCCCACGTTTCCACCGGAGGCAGCACGATCTTCGGCACGCCCGCCCCATCCGCCAATACCACCGCACCGTCCTGGGCCACGGTCGGCGTGAGGCCACCGGTATCCAACCTGAACCGCCACGACGCCTTCCCCGGCGCGGGCGGCCTGCGCAGCACGATCGTCTCCTTCACCGACCCCGCCGACACCTCGTACCGCAGATCGGTGTCCGGCGCGACATCGACGTAGTCGACCGTCGAACCCTGCACCCGCGCCCGCTTTCCCCGCGCGGCGTTTTCCATCCCCAGCGAGATCTTCCGGCCTTCGACCTCCACGGACACCAACGCCGCGTCATCGGCCGCCCCAGCCAGCGACGGGCTCAGGGGGTGCCGTTTCGCTCGCGCCCGGCCGGTGCGCGAGTCCACCTCCAGCGCCGGATCGATCGGCTGCCACGCTCCCCGACCATCCCGGACGTTCAAGGGCTGCGTCGACATTCGCACCGTCCGTGACCCGTCCGGGTTCGCGAACTCGTCACCGAACATCGATCGCGACACCACCCGCGACCTCGCCGAATCGAAACCAGGACGTGCACTGCCCGCCGCTCCGCTCAACGGCTCGAAATCCGCCCCCGGGTCGGCGGGTGCTCGCACCGCGGCCTGTGCGGGCGGCCCGCTTAGCAGCGGCAGATCGCGCGGGTCAACCGCGGTCGACCGTGTGGGTTGAGCCGCGGCAGCCGAACCAGCGACTGGCTCGACCGATGACACCACCAAGGTCAGGCCCAAGATCGCCACAATTAATCTGGCAGCACGAGGTGAACTCACGAACAACCGCCCCCAAGAGCATCAACGCGACCTGGTCGAGTGCGCAACCGACCGATTCCCGCAGGCCACAATCCCTGAAGGCGCCACAACTGGCAATAGACCGAACAGGCGCATTCGACGCGCGTCGCCACGACCTGCCGGAGTGAGAAAATCACCCACCAATTCGTACGTGGTCATCGTCGCCGGGACTCAGTCGGCGGGTGAGCGGACGGCACGGCGGGAGATGCGTCGGTCCGGGCGCCGCGACGACGATGGTGCGTGAGCCGGAGCCGGACTCCGCGGGCGCGCAACCAGCGGCACACCGCGAGTTCCCGGGCCGACGACAGAGAGGAATCGTCGTGTCGGGCACCTCAGACGATCAGGTCAAGACGATCACGTTGGAAGCGTTCGCGGACACCATCGTGCCCGGCGAGAAACGGTCGCCGGATGACCGGGCGATCGCGGGGGTGTCGACCGGCGGCGGCGCGGTCCAGTCGGGCGCGCTGGAGTTGCTGCACCACCCGGCGACCGGGGTCACGGCGGGGTTGGAGTTCCTCGTGCCGATGCTCAACGGGCACGCGCAAGCCTACGCCGAGAAGCACGCCCTGGAGCTGGACGACTCCGTGCCCGCGTTCGTGGCGCTGGACTACGAGCAGCGCAGCGACATCGTGCGCACGCTGACCGCGCCCGGGCACCCGGAGAAGGACGGCTGGGTCCTGCTGTCCCTGTTCTGCAACATGGCCTTCGACAGCGCCGCGCACATGAGCACCGCCGACGCGCTCGCCGCCGGGCACCCGGGGCTGCTGGCGATCGGCTTCGCCAAGCCGGACGCGGACGGGCTGTGGCGGGCGCCCAAGTACACCTACGGCAAGCAGTTCGCCCAGACCCACCCCGACACGACGCCTTCAGGGAGCCCGGCGTGACGAGCATGGACAACACTGAGAGCACCGATGTCTTGATCGTCGGCAGCGGCTTCGGCGGCGCCATCGCGGCCTACCACCTCGCGGCGGGCGGCGCGCGGGTCGTCGTCCTCGAACGCGGTCCCTGGCTGGAGGCCGAGGACTTCGACCACGACTACTTACTCGGCTCCTCCTACACCCGGGTCTTCGACTTCGTCGCGGGCAACGGGATGAGCGTGCTCGGCGGCAACTGCGTGGGCGGTGGCAGCGTGGTCTACTTCGCCGCCCTGCCACGGGCTCCGGGGTTCGCGTTCGAGCGGCACGGCAGCATCGGCAGGCGGATGTGGCCCGCCGCGATCAGCCGCGACACGCTGGACCCTTGGTACGACAGGGTTTCGCAGGTGATGCCGGTGCGCCAACAGACCTGGGACGAGGTGACCTACGCGGGCGGGCTGTGGGCCGCGGCGTGTGATCACGCGGGCCGCACGGCGAACCCGGTGCCGGTCGGCATCGACGCGGCCAAATGCACCAACTGCAACTGGATGATGGCGGGCTGCCGGTTCGACGCCAAGCAGTCCCTGCTGACCAACTACCTGCCCGCCGCGATCTCGCACGGCGCGGAAATCCGTCCGCTGCACGAGGTCCAGCAGATCTCGCGCACCCACGACGGCGGCTACCGGGTGCACTACAACCTCGTCGACGACGAGGACTACCGCATCCACACCGGAACCGGCACGATCGAGGCGAAGATCGTCGTGCTGGCCGCGGGCGCGGGCGCCACCCCCGTGATCCTGCAACGGTCCGAGCCCGAACTGGGCAAGATGCCGCACGCGGTCGGGCGCTACTTCTCCGGCAACGGCGAGCGGCTCAACACCGCGATCATCAACGAGGACCGGGTGCGCGCGGTGCTCGGCCTCGACCGCGGCAACGGGATCGCCTACGAGGCCAACCAGATCGGCAAGGGCCCGGTCGTGGCGAACTGGGACAAACTGGACGCCTCGCTGCCCGAGTACTCGCGGTTCTCCTTGGAGCAGCTCTACTTCCCGCCCGGACTCGGCACGATCCTCGCGCAGGCGCACGGCGCGGACGGGCCCGCGTGGTTCGGCGTCGAGAAGAAGGAAATGCTGAAGCAGTGGCGTTCCTGGCTGACGATCTTCCAGATGACCGAGGACGACAACGAGGGCGTCTTCGGCCCGCCGCCGCCCACCGGCAACGCGTTCAGGATCTCCCAGCAGATGCTCGGCCGCGGCCCGCTGAACTACGACCCGACGCCCAACACGCTGCGCGGCTGGGCCGAGGCCGACGCCGAGGTGCGCGACATCCTCGAACGCGACGGCCTGGCCACGGTGCTGCCGTGGACCAACGACCTCGTCGGCGCCTACACCGTGCATCCGCTGGCATCGTGTCGCATCGGGGACGACCCGGCGACCTCCGCCCTGGACGACCGGCACGAGCTGCGCGACCACCCGGGGATCTTCGTGACCGACGGCTCGGCCGTGCCGGGCGCGCTGACGGTGAACCCGGCGCTGACCATCGCCGCGCTCGCCGAGCGGGCCATCCCCGGCATTGTGGCGGCCGCCCGGGAGCGCGGTGTCGACGTGGCCTACGGCGCGCCGCTGCCGAGCCCCGGCGCCAACGCGCGGCCGCTGACCGCGACCCGGGGCGGGTGACCACTGTGGACTTCCGACCGCGCGCCACATTGACCCACTCGGCCCTTGTCGGCCAGTGCGGCCGGACGGGAAGATCACGCGTCGACCGAGTCGAGGTCGTCCGCACCGGCATCGCGAAAGGCAGGACGTGATGACTTCTGGATTGGGCACCCAGGGCCAAGAGGGTGTGATCGGGGCGCTCAACACCCGCTGGCACAAGGGCGCGCTGGCGATATTCATGGCGATCGTGCTGGCCCACTGGGCGGAGCACATCACCCAGGCGGTCCAGGTGTTCATCCTGGACTGGCCGCGACCCAAGGCCGGTGGCGTGCTCGGCCTCTGGTTCCCGTGGCTGGTCTCCTCGGAGTGGATGCACTACGGCTACGCCATCATCATGCTGGTGGGCCTTGTCGTACTGCGCCACGGGTTCACCGGCCGCGCCCGCACGTGGTGGCTGATCTCGATGTGGGTGCAGGTCTGGCACCACCTGGAGCACCTGCTGCTGCTGGCGCAGGCACTCACCGGACAGAACCTGTTCGGTGAGGCCAAGCCCATCAGCATCATCCAACTCCTGGTGCCCCGGGTGGAGTTGCACCTGTTCTACAACGTCGTGGTGTTCGTGCCGATGGTGATCGCGATGATCTACCACCTGCGGCCGAACCGGACGGAGCGCGAGCAGATGACCTGCTCGTGCGTGGCTCCCGTCCCGGTCGGATGAGCATCCCGGTGCGCGGGCGCGGTTTTCCGCGCCTGCGCACCGTTTTGGCCGTGGTGACGCTGCTGATGGTCGCGGGCACACCCGCCGCGGCGCAGGACGGCCACGACGGCCACGGGATCTCCGTACCGATCAACATCGGCCCGCTCGGCCTTCGCGTCGCGCTGCTCTACGCGGTGCCCGCGGTGGCGGGATTCGCGGTGCTGCGGGGATTCCTGCCCGCGCCGAGCAAGCGCACGGCGGCGTTCGTCAGCGCCAGCGCCGCCCTCGCGGTGACCGTCGAGTTCATGCTCGCCGACAGCCTGGACATCCCGCGGCAGGTCGCGGTGCTGGCGATGGCGCTGGTGGCGTTGCCCACCTACCTGACCGCGGCCCGCTCCCCCGCCGCCGCGCCCGCGTTCCGGCTCGCCCAGCGCTGCGCGCCGTGGGTGATCGCGCCCGCCGCGGTCTTCGCCGCCGTCGAGTTCGCCCGCGTCTGGCTGGGCGACTGGGCGCCCGCGGACCAGGCCATGCTGCTCCACAGTGGAGTGATCATCGGCCTGGCCGGGCTGTCCTGGCTCACGCTGGGCGTGCCCCGCGGCCGGGTCGCCCGGATCGCGGTGCAGACCATCGCGGGCGTGGCGGCCACCGCCCTGCTCGGCGCGGCCGCGCAGGCCACCGTCCTAGGTGGACTCTGACACCGCGGTGATGATCTCCGCACGATGCGAGAAGCGTTCTCCTTCGCCCGCACCGTAGCGTTTTCGGTAGGTCTCCGAACCGATCTCGCAGGAGCGCACATGGGCGGAATGCTCGTCCGCACGGCGATGCGGCGTACCCTCGACCAGATCCGGCACGTCACCCCGGTCCGGCCGCGGCGGGCCCGCGACCTCGTCGCCCGGGTCTACCGCCAGGCCGAGCGCGACTTCGGGATGCTGGCCCCGCCGGTCGGCCTGCACTCCCCCGCGCCCGAGTCGCTCGCCGCGAGCTGGATGCTGCTGCGCGAATCGCTACTCGCGCGCGGACTGGTCGACCGGGCGGCCAAGGAGATCGTCGCCGCGGCGGTGTCGCTGGGCAACACCTGCCCGTACTGCGTCGAGGTGCACAGCGCGACGCTGGGCGGCCTGCGCGGCCCGGGTGCGGCGGCGCTGGCGGCCGCGGACATCGGCTCGATCACCGACCCCGCCGCGCGCGATCTCGCCGCCTGGGCCCGCGCCACCGGCACCCGAACGGGCGCCGCGCCGCCGTTCCCGGTCGAGCAGACCCCGGAGTTCGTCGGCGTGGCAGTCACCTTCCACTACCTCAACCGCATGGTCAACATCTTCCTCGACGACTCCCCGCTGCCGCCGGTCATGCCCGCGGCCATGCGCGGCCGCGCCCGCAAGGTGCTGGGCCGGGTCATGCGGCCCTCGGCGAGCCGCGACCACGAGCCGGGCACCTCGCTCGGCATGCTGCCCGCCGCGCCCGCCGCCCCGGACCTCGCGTGGACCACCGGGAACCCGACCATCGCCGAGGGCTTCACCCGGGCCTACGCCGCCATCGACGCCGCGGGCGAGCGCTCGGTGCCCGACGCCGTGCGCGGTCTCGTGGCGGCCGAACTGGACGGCTGGGACGGTCTGCCGGTCGGCCTCAGCCGCGGGTGGGTGGCCGACAAGGTGTCCGCCCTGGCGCGGGCGGATCGCCCCGCTGCCACCCTGGCCCTGCTCACCGCCATGGCGTCCTACCAGGTCGATCAAGCCGTGATCGACGACTTCCGGCGCGGCGCCCCCGCCGACCGGTCCCTGGTGGAGCTGACGTCGTGGGCCGCCCTGTCCGCCGCGAGACGGACCGCCGTCGGCGTCCTGACCGAGGTGCACGGGCCCGGATCGGCGCTCGATCCCCCGCGGTAGCCTGCCGGGCACCCATTCGCCGGTTCAGTGTGCTCCGGTCGGACGCGATTCGGACACCGGGAAAGTGGTACAAACAACATGAGTCGGGCTCGCGAGAGGTGCGTGAAGTGATCAGAGTGCTGATTGCTGAGGACATGCACATGGTTCGCGGCGCCCTGGTGGCCCTGCTGAACCTGGAACCCGACGTCGACGTGGTGGCCGAAGTGGCCTCCGGCGACGACATCCTGGCCAGCGCCCGTTCCTCGCGCGCCGACGTGGCGGTGATCGACATCGACCTCCCCGGCAAGGACGGCCTCACCGCGGCCACCGAGCTGCACGAGCACCTGCCCGAGTGCCGCACGCTCATCCTGACCAGCCTCGGCAGGCCCGGCACGCTGCGCAGGGCGCTGGCCGCGCGGGTCGGCGGCTTCCTGCTCAAGGACGCCCCCGCCGACAAGCTCGCCAACGCCATCCGCGGCGTGGCCGCGGGCCGCCGGGTCGTCGACGGCGACCTGGCCCTGGCCGCGTGGGACGGCGCGGACTGCCCGCTGACCAGCCGGGAGATCGAGGTCCTGCAGCTCGCCGCGGGCGGGGCCAACGCGGTGGACATCGCCGCCCGGCTCTACCTGTCCGCGGGCACCGTGCGCAACTACCTGACGACCATCGTCACCAAGCTCAACGCGCGCAACCGCGTCGACGCCATCCGCATCGCCAAGGAAGCGGGCTGGCTCTAGGGACTACGCGGGCACGCTCGCCCGGAGCCGGAACGTGCCGTCCGGGGTGACGCCCGCGGTCAGCTCGCCGCCCAGCTTCGCCACCCGGTCGGACAGGTTGCGGATGCCGGAGCCGCCGCCGGGGCAGTCGAGCACCTCGGGGGTGTCGACCATCCCGTCGTTGACGATCTCCAGCAGCACCATCTTGTCGTGCTGGCGCACGGTGATCTCGCAGTGCGCGCCCTTGCTGTGCCGCAGCACGTTCGTCACGCCCTCGCGCAGGACCGTGGCGAGCACGGTGCGCACCTCGGGGGGCAGCTCGCCGTAGTGCAGCTCCATCCGCACTTCGACGTCGGCGGCGGCCAGCACGGACTCGGCCGAGCGGGACTCCTCGTTGAGCGACAGCTCGCGGTAGCCGTTGGCGACCAGGCGGACGTCGGCCAGCGCGAGGCGGGAGATCGCCACGATCTCCATCAGCTCCTTACGCGCCCTGGCCGGGTCGGCGGCGAGCAGCCGGTGGGCGAGTTCGCTCTTGAGCGTGATCGCCGACAGGCTCAGACCGAGCAGGTCGTGCAGGTCGCGGGCGAACCGCATCCGCTCGTCGGCCACGGCGGCGTAGGCGAGCTGCAGCCGGGCGATCCTGAGCTGGGTGACCGAGCGGGCCATCCAGGTCAGCCCGTAGGTGACCAGCCCGGTGATCACGGTCGAGGCGAAGTAGTAGGCGATGTCGAGCGGGTCGCCGACGAACCCGGACTGCGCCCAGGCGACGGTCCCCACGACCACGACGAACCCGGTCCAGCCGTAGATCGGCCGCAGGACCAGCAGCATGGTTCCGGCCAGGAATCCCGGAATGCTGACCCACGTGGGGCCGAACTGGACCAGCGGCAGGTACACGAGCACCACCTGGACCGCCAGCACGGCGTAGTTCATCGGCCTGCGCAGCGTGCGGTCGGGCCTGCTCACGTACCCCAGTTGCAGTACCAGCAGCGCGAGCATGTAGCCGATGCTCGACACGAGCTGAACCGGCTCGTCGGTGACCAGCAGCAGGTGCAGCACGCCCGCGACGAAGAAGCCGACGAACACCACGTCCATCAGGCCGGACGCGAGGTAGGTGGCGCGCCTGCTGACGAGTTCGGCCGGGCCCGGCCGGGCGGGCCCGTCAGTGGATTCCAAGGCCACCGGGATGGTCAGGTGCAGGCGGTATCCGCCGTCGGGCTCGGGGCCCGCGGTCAGCTCGCCGCCCAGCGCGGCCACCCGGTCGGTCAGCACGCCGAACCCGTCGTCGTCCGGCGGGCCGTCGACCTGGCCGTCGTTGACCATGTCGAGCGACACCACCTCGCCGACCTGCCGCATGGTGATCTCGCAGCGGCCGACATCGTTGTGCCGCAACACGTTGGCCGCGCCCGTGCGCAGCACCGCGACCAGCACGGTGCGCAGGTGCACGGGCAACTCGCTGTGGTTGAGCTCCATCCGAACGTCCACATTGGACGCGGCGAGCAGCGACTGGACGGTCCGGGACTCCTCGTGCAGCGACTGTTCGCGGTAGCCGCTGGCGAGCAGCCGGACGTCGGCGAGCGCGTGCCGGGAGACGCTGAGGATCTCGGCCAGTTCCTGGCGGGCCCGCTCCGGTTCGTCCGCGACCGCTCGGCGGGCGATGGCGCCCTTGGGGCCGATGGTGGACAGGCTCAGGCCGAGCAGGTCGTGCAGGTCGCGGGCGAACCGCATGCGCTCCTGGGCGACGGCGGCCTTGCCGAGTTCGGCCCTGGCGTCGTGCAGGTCGGTGATCACCCGGGCGAGCCGGGTGAGGCCGTAGACCTCCAGCGCGGCGACCACGATGCCGAGCGCGAGGTAGACCACGCCGAGATTCCAGCCGGTCAGCATCGTCTGCGTCCAGGCGACGACGACCACGATGGCCGCGAACGCCGTCCACGCGGCGAACGCGGGCAGCACCAACAGCGCGGTGCCCGCGAGCAGGCTCGGCATGCCGACCCAGGACTGCCCGAACTCCGGCAGCGGAGCGAACACGAGAATGGCCTGGACCACCAGCGCCAGGTAGGTCAGCGGCGAGCGCAGCCGCGTGCTCGCCCTGCTGAAGTAGCCGACCTGCAACGCCAACAGCGCGACCAGGTAGGCCGCGGCCAGCAGCCGCTGCGCGACCGTGGTGTCCGAGTGCAGCACGAAGATGTACGCGACACCACAGATGCCGACGAAGACGGTCGCGACGATGCCCCGCGCGAGCTGCGGCGCGATCAGCGGGCCGCGGCCGTACTCCTCGGCGTCGAGAAAGTAGTCCCCCTCAGGTCTTCGCCCGCGGGGGCCGGGTAACTCGCCGCGATCGATGACTGAGAGCACTGATTCCCCCTCGACTCCCGGCGGACGACCACTCAGATCATGTAACGAGTGACGGGCTGACTTCGCACCGCATTATAGGCCGGCTTTCGGGCCTGGCGGCGAACCACGCCGGTATCCGAACACGAACTCGCCCACCCCGATCTCCTCTGGCCACCGCAGCCGCAGGGCGCTGTCGACGACGTCGCCCGGATCGATGGCGGGCACGCAGGCGGCGAGCCCCATGGCCGTGGCGGAGATGCACAACATCTGTTGCAGCGCACCGACGTGGGTCAGGGTGAGCGCGTAGGCGATCCCGCCGTACATCCACGACGAGCGGGCCACCCGGGCGGTCATGGTGACCATGGCGGGCGGCCACTGCGAGGTGCCGCTGCCCACCATCGCGTTGTCCAGCACCTCGTCCAGTTCCCGCTCGACATCGTTGACCAGGGTGAGGGCGTGCTCCTGCGGATCGAAGTGGTAGATCCCCCGCGGCAGCCCGGTGCACCGGTGCAGACACAGATACACCTCCAGTTCGTAGAGGCCGTTGATGCTGAGGTACGGCCGGTCGGAGATCTCGTAGACCACGTCGGCGCCCGCCGACGCGGGCGACACCGAGCGGATTCGCGCGGCCCGGAACAGCAGTTCGCCGATCTGGTCGGCGGTGACCGGCCGCTCGGACAACTCGGGGCACAGCCGGGTGTTCTCCACGACGTCGGTCAGCGGCGGGTCGCCGTCCACCAGCGTGGACAGCTCCGGCCGGTGCAGCGGGAACCTCGCCCCGGCGGACGCCGCCTTCACCAGCGGCGGCGGCGGCAGCATGTCTGCGTTGGGGAACACCACGCCGGACAGGCCGTCGTAGCGGCCCAGCCGGGTCTTGGCGTGGAACAGCAGATCGTGGTGTGACCACCGCACCAGGCTGGGGTCGGCGTCCTCGGCGAACCGCGGCGCCACCGCGCCGGGCCCGTCCGGCCACTCGCCCACCAGCACGATCCCAGTCGCGGCGAGGTAGGCCACCACGTCGGCCACCAGGGTCTGCGCGACGTCGAGGGTGCCCGCGACCTCGGCCACCGAGGTGGCGGAGCTGAGCGCGACCACCACCCGCGAGGCCGTGCGCCGGTGCAGCAGGACCTGGTACTGCGCCAACGGGGATTCCACCAGCAGCTCGCCGTCGCTGGTGCGGATGGCGGCGAACCGGGACAGCCGAACGGGTCGGTCCGGGTCCACGTCGCGCAGCGCGAACGCCGCGTTGCGGGCGATCGGGACCGCGGACAACACCGGCCCGTCGCCTCGCTGCGTGCCCAGCGAGTGCACCACCGAGCCGCTCAGCTGGTCGAGCACCCGGTCCAGCACGGCCCAGCCGCGGTCTCGGTCGCCCGCCCCGCCGATGTCCACATAGGACTCCATGGGCAGCACGTTCTCCAGCGAGATCGGGCCCATGCTCATCCGGCGCAGGGACTCGCGCACCATCGCGTCCGCGTCGTCGATCCTGGTCTCGCCCCAGCGGGTGACCACGACCAGCCGATCGTCCTCCGGGCCGCCCTCGACGAGGACATCCTCGCGCAGCGACCACAGCCGGATCCGCCCCCCGGACCGGCCGCCGGACTCGATGGACACAGTTGCACTCCTCCCCAGCAATGTTCTCTTCGACGGTCACAGGAACATGGGAACCGGATTCAGCTCGGCGTACGGCGTCGCCTCGGCGAGCCGACCGAGGCGCACCGGGACGTCGAAGAGCCGCCCTGGCGCGAACCGCGTCCAGAAGTGCCGCATCCCCGGGACCAGCACCTTCACCACCGGCAGCCCCACATCGGGCCGCGTCTGGTCGAGCACCAGCACCTGCATGCCGAGGTCGGCCACGCGCCCACACACGGTGGTGACGTCGTCGAGCAGGTCCGCGGTCGGCGTGTAGCCGTAGTCCGCGGGCACCCGGGGCCGCGCGGCCGGGTCCGGCAGCAGGTAGGGCTGGTTCGCCACGGTCGCGTGCCGCCACCAGCGCACCGCGTCGGGGTCGTCGCAGGCGTACTCGCCATCGGGGCCGACGCCGACCAGCACGGGCATGAGCTGGTTCAACTCGGTCAGCGCGCGGCGCAGGGCGACCCGGGGGTCCAGGTGCGCGCCGAAGCCGAGCATGACGTCCTCGGTCGGCTTGTCGATCCGCCGCGACAGCGCCACCATCGACGGGATGCCGAGGTCGGCGGTCAGGTCCAGGACCCAGACCTCGCGGCCGAGATCGGCGTAGACCTGGCGCATCTGCTCGATCCACTGGTCGCCGAACGCGTCGAGGTCGACCGCGGGCTGGCGGGTGCGGTTGTACCACCACAGCGCCACGGCGTCGCGCTCCACGACCTCCAGCAGGCCCTGCAGCACGGCGTCCTCCAGGCTGCTGCCCGCGGCGCTGCCGTTGGAGTCGGCGTGCACGTAGTCGGGGCCCGGCTCGGCGGGCGCGCCGTAGTAGAGCAGCCCGGTGGGCAGCAGCCGGTGGCGCCGCTCGGTCAGCGACCACACGGGGGTCCAGTCCACTTCCACGCGCTCGTCGAACTCCGCGCAGACGTAGGCGAACGGCGAGTGCGTGGCATTCCACCTGGCCCGGTCGGCGTACTGCCGTTCGTCGTAGAGCTGACAGGCGTTCGGGTGAATTGCTTGCTCCCCCAACGACTTCAGGCTCCCGCGGACGCGCTCCTCCTCGCCGTGGAAGTTGCCGGAGTGCCGCTCGACGGCCTCGCAGAGCGCGCTCACCTCCGCCTGCACCGCGGTGACTCCCTTGCCGCCGTTGGACACCCGCATCGCCGCGCGCAGCGTGCCGAGGTTCGTCGTGCGGGCGGCCACGTTCGTCCCCGAGCGGAACGCGTTGAGGAACACGGGGCCGCGCTCGTCGCGCCGGATCTCCTTGACCACCCCGGTGACCGGGCTGACCAGGTGCCGGAAGCGGTCGCGCATCTGCTCCGGGGTGATCGTGCGGTGTCCGCCGCCGCCGCCGTCGACCTTGTCCCGCGAGACCAGGATGATCGGCTCCCGGGTCCGGGCGCGCACCAGCTCAGGGTCGCCGCAGGCGGGGCACTGCGGGTAGACGGGCAGCTCGTGGTGCCTGCCCCCGAAGTCGAAGGTGTCGAAGGTCCACACCGTACGTTGGCCCGGATAGCGGTATCCCGCAAGCCATTTGGTCGCCTCCAGGGCCACCAGGTGCCACGCCGCGCCCGCCACCGGCGGTACCGACGCCGCGGGGCTGTGTGCGGGGCCGTCGTGGCCGAGGGCGGTCTGCGCGCACTTCTCGGCGTTGCGATGACCCCAGAGCCGGGTGGCCAGACAGTGCCAGCAGCCCGCCACGGCGGGCTGGAACACCGGGCCCAGCCACACCTTGGTGCCGTGCGGCTTCGCCAGCAGCCACGGCCGCCCGGCGGCGCGGTGCTCGGCGTCGATCTCGGCGAGCCGGGGTTCGAGGTAGTCGTCGCAGAGCACGATCGTCAGGTCGGCGCACGCGGTGTGCGCGCCTGCGCAGTCGGACTCGCCGGTGACCGCCAAACCCGCCGCCCGCAACGCCTTCGCCGCCGGACCGCGCTCGACCGCACCGACGGTGACCAGGTTCACCGTCGCGTTCGCGGTGCTCGCCACCGCGGCCGAGGAGTCGAGTTCGGCCGCCTCCCAGTAGGCGAGGGTGCACTCGTCGGCCGCCTGCTCGCAGGTGGTCCGCAAGGTCACCAGGCCCGCGGTGGCCAACGAGGCCAGCACACTGGCGGCCTGCTCACGGGTGACGCCCGCGGGCACGGCGCCGAGGATGGCGGCCACGTCGCGGGTTCCGTCCAACAGCGACACCACCGACTCCACATGGGAGCCCTTGAGCACCGTCATTCCCTGCTCGGAGAACAGGTACGCGCCCTCACCGGTCGCCACCTCGGCACGAAGGTGCCGCTTGAGCCCGACCAGCGGCCCCTTCGCGCCGTCGGTGGACATCAGACAGGGATTCCAGCAGCGGAGACAAAAGTGCCACACGGGGCACTGTAGGAGGCCAGCGACATGTCGGTCGCCGAGTTCATCCAGTAGTCGAACCGGTCGATCTCGATCTCGACTGCGGGCACGGAGCGTGCCGCGTCGAGGCCGAGGCCGGCTAAGAGGCTGATCATGTTCTCGGTGACCGTCATCGGGAACTCCTGGTGGCTGAGTGGGGACTCGTTGGGGTGACCAAATTCTGTGTTCCGTCTCACTGTCACGGCCAGTGCCCACCTCACCGGCCCGGTATGTCTTTTTCATACCCCAGGTGGACCTGTATTCATTCCCCTGGTCGTGGCCCGCTCACTGTCGCCTGACCAGGCGTTCTGCGAGGGTTTCCAGGGCGGACGAGGCGGTCCCCACCTGGCGGGCCGCGAGCCGCGCCGACGCCTGATCGGGCCGCACCACCGGCAGGGGAGACGTGATGACACCGTTCGCACAAAAGGTCGACGTGGCCGCAGACCTCGGCAGGGAACTGATCGCCGCGGACTTCGGCCCGTTCTACGGGACGCCCTGCGGAATTCTCTCGCCACTGCACCAGGCGCTCGACGAGCAGGCGGGCGTGCTGACCATCTCCCGCGAGGACAACGCCGTCGGCATCGCCGCGGGCGCCTCGCTCACCGGACGCAGCCCGGTCGTGCTGATGCAGAACGGCGGCCTGGGCCCCGCGGTCAGCGCGATCGCCTCACTCGTGGTGCCCTACCGGATCCCGCTGCTGCTCGTGGTGAGCCTGCGCGAGGCCGATCCTGACCAGGACTGCGAGCGCACGATCCTGCGCGAGCTGACCATGCCGCTGCTCGACGGGCTGGGCGTGCAGACCTTCGAGTTCCACGCCGACGCCCCGGTGGCGGTCCAGGTCGAGTCGGTGCGCGAGTCCGTGCGGGGCAGACACCGACCGGCCGCCCTGCTGATCCCGCCGACGTCCTTCGAGTTACCGGCATGAACAAGAACGCCGTGATCCGCGCGATCATCGCCGCCACCGAGGACCACCAGGTGATCCTGTTCACCACCGAGGCGGCGTGCCGGATCGCGCAGGAGTTGGCCGACCGGCCCAACCACTTCTACCTGACCGGCTCCGTGGGGCTCGCGCCGTCCATCGGGATCGGCATCGCCCTGGAGACCCGGCGCACGACGATCGTCGTGGACGGCTACGCCAACGTGGTGCGCAACCCCGCGGGCATGCTCACCGCGGGCGGCATGGCCGACCTCCCGCTCGTGCACGTCGTGCTCGACGACGGCCTGTTCGGGTCGGCGGGGAACGCGGCGACGCCGTCGGACCGGACCGACCTGTGCGCCCTGGCCAAGGCGTCCGGCTACGCCAACGTGACCACCACCGCGCGGCTGGACCGGTTCGCCAGCCTGGTGCGCGCCGAGATCGCCACGTGCTCGGCCCCGGTGCTGATCCGCTGCCTGCTGACCGAGCCCGATTTCCCGCTGCCCCGCAGCATCGACCAGGACCAGGAGACGCACGCGCGCCGATTCCAGGAGTACCTCGCCGTGCCCGAGTGGATGCCAGGACGGGCCGCCTGAACGCAGCCCCGCTTTCCGGCGTGACCGACGCACACAGCGCACCGTGATTTTTTCACACCGATTCCCGAAATTACTCATACATACCGGTGAGCACGACACTTGAGCGATCTCACCGGGCGCGGGAAAATCAAGGAGACCCCACCGCCCGGTGGCTTTCGAGTTCACCACAGTGCGCAACCGAGCGCGACCGCGGCCAACTCCAGCGAAAGGAACGTCGCAATGGACGAGATGGTCGTACGAGCAGTCGAACGGGCCGTCGAGACCATGCGCCGGGGGCTCGCCGAAAAAATCACGATCGACGATCTGGCGCGGTCGGCAATGTTCAGCAAGTTCCATTTCTCCCGAGTGTTCCAGCAGGTGACCGGCGTCTCCCCTGGGCGGTTCCTGTCCGCGATGCGGCTGGAGGAGGCGAAGCGGCTGCTGGTGTCGACCTCGCTCACCGTCGCCGACATCAGCCACCAGGTCGGCTACAACAGCGTCGGGACGTTCAGCTCGCGGTTCCGCAGCAGCGTCGGGGTCTCCCCCATCACCTACCGCCAGCTCGGCGGCGCCACGTCGGAGGAGCTGCCGGTCGACGAGCGCGTCGGCGCGGAGATCCGCACGACCGCCGTGCGCGGGCACGTCACCCCGCCGCGAACCGGGGTCGCCGGGATGGTGTTCGTCGGCCTGTTCCCCGGCCGGATGCTGCAGGGCTCCCCGGTCCGGTGCGTCGTGCTGGACCGGCCGGGCCCGTACGCGCTGCACGACGTCCCGCCAGGGACCTGGCACGTGCTGGCGCACTCGGTGCCGCCCGGCACGGAGACCAGCATGGACCCGACGCCGTTCGTCGGTTCGCACGGGCCGATCACCATCCGGGCCGACATCACCGCCCGGATCGCCGACGTCGAACTGCACCCGATGCGGGTGTTCGACCCGCCGGTGCTCTCCGCCCTGCTCGATGTGCGCTCGGCGGCCTTACGCAGGCTCGCGGCCCGCACCGAGGTCCGCAGGGCTGTCTGACCCCCTGCACCACGGCGCGCGATCCCCCCGGGGTCGCGCGCCTTTGCCGTCTCCGACCGGGACCCCTGGACAGGAAGGAGCCCGGTGGACGCCGACCGGTCCACCGGGCTCCGACACGCCGACGAACCGCCGATCAGGGGGAAAGGGCGGCGGTCACCGGCTGGATGTGGAAGATCCGCACGAACCGGTCGAGCAGCGCCGGGTCGCCCGCGAGCACAGTCAGTCCGCCGTCCTGGGCCGGGGTCACCTCGCCGGTCAGCAGCGCCTTGAGCGCCGTGCCCGCGTCGAGGACCAGGTCGGCGTCGGGCAGCGGGCCCACGCCGACGTTCGCGGCACCGTCGACGACCTGGGCGTATACGCGGGTGTCGACGCCCAGGCGCAGCTCGAAGCCGATCCGCGCGCCCGCGGCGGCCTCGGGGCGGAAGCACGCCCGCAGCGCCATGATCACCGAGTCGGCGGTGATGACGTCCTCCGGGCGCGGCCCGCGCAGGGCCAGCGCGCCCCAGCGGCCCAGGGCCAGCACGACTTCCTCCAGGGCGCGGCCGTAGTCGGTCAGCTCGTAGACCGTCTCGCCCGCCACCGGGCGCTCGCGCACGACGTCGAAGTGCACCAGCTCCCGCAGCCGCGCGCAGAGGATGTCGGCGGAGAGCCGCGGCAGGCCTGCGCGCAGCTCGGCGAACCGCTTCGGCCCGACAATCAGGTCGCGGATGACCAGCAGCGCCCAGCGCTCGCCGACCATCTCGGCTGCCTGCGAGAGCCCGCAGAACTGGCCGTAGGTCTGGCGGGTCATCGACTGCAACTCGGCGAGGGCGTTCGCCAGCTCACCCGCGTCCATCGCGGCGAGGACAGCGTCGTCGGGCCGGTCGTCGGGCAGGAGGTCCGCGGCGACCGGCGCCGGTCCGGTCGCGGTGAGCCGGAACCGGTCGCTCGCGATCGTCACGCCTTGGCGGTCCACTACCAGCTTCCATCGGTTTTCAGCCATTTACCGCGTCCAATCTGCTCGTCCCGCGGTCGATGATTTCGGTGGTCGAGCGGGCCGCCCGGCTATCGGGCTGCCGCAATCGAGCACGGTTTCGCGCCGCACGACCATAGTGCTGTCCGGTGCCCCCGCGCCGCATCTCCGGTAGTGCCCGGTATTCTTAATGCGCACCGGCACGGCGGACATACCCACGCCGTGCCGCTGCTTGCTCCAGGTTCGCAGATCGGGCCGGACAATAGCAGTGCACCGGCCACGCGCACCGGCCGCAGATTTCAATTCGGACACCTGCGAATTTCGCCCGATCGAGGGTGAGAAACACATTTCCCGGCCGGGTGGAAATCACCCGAAAATCGAATGAGCGCACACCGCGCCGCGCGCAATACGTCGGCGCGGGTGACCGACCGAGCACCCGGGGTGCCGCCGGGCGGCCCCAGTCGTCCCCCGCACGACCGCCACCGCGGAACCGGGGACGCAATCCTCTTGAACATCGAAGGCGAAGATGTTAATCACGGCACAGTACCCGGATGTCGACCGGCCGACGACCTCGCGCACTCGCGCTCGCCAGCATGTTTCCGCAGGTCAGCGACGGTACCAGCGGTGCGGCGCGGACTGGTGAGCAGTGCCCCGAAATTCGCTCGATCGTGTTATTCGATTGCCGCCCGCCCGCGTGTCGCGGGTAATTTAATGCCAGTAGTATGCAATAACGATCGCCGAAAGTCGGAGTGAACCAAGTCACTCGCGGCTCCGAATGCACGATGTCTGTCCGTGATTCGCGGGCAGGTGTCCGTCATTGCCCAGTTAGGGCCCGGCGCCGCACGGCGGCGGGCCACTGAAGGGATGGAGCATGTCATCACCGCCTCCCACCCGTCGCCGACGACGGGTGGCTGTCGCGTTGATCGCGGCAGGAAGCACGGTGCTCACCGGTGTCCTGGTAGGTCTAGTACCAGGCCCGGCGGTGGCCTCCAGCCACCGCGAGGCACCGCTGATCGCCGGTGACCCACCGGCAGACAACACCGATGTCTACGCGTTCACCAGCCCGGACAGCCCGGACACGGTCACGCTGATCGCCAACTGGTACCCCTTCCAGGAGCCCAACGGCGGTCCGAACTTCTACCCGTGGCCGAGCGACACCCGCTTCGACATCAACATCGACAACGACGGCGACGCCAAGTCGGACCTCACCTACCGGTGGACCTTCCGCACCGACGACCGGCGCGGCAAGTCGACGTTCCTCTACAACAACGGTCCCGTCACCTCGCTCGACGACGAGCACCTGCTGTTCCGGCAGACCTACACCCTGGAGGTCATCGACCGGTACGGCCACGGCAAGACCCTGATCCGCAAGGGCAAGGTGGCGCCGTCCAACACCGGCGCGGCGTCGATGCCCGACTACGGCATGCTCCGCGACCAGGCGATCACCGCTGTCCCGGGTGGCGGCAAGAGCTACGTCGGCCAGGCGGACGACTCGTTCTTCCTCGACCTGCGCGTGTTCGACCTGCTCTACGGCGGCAACCTGTCCGAGGTCGGCCAGGACACCCTGGCGGGCTTCAGCGTGAACACCATCGCGCTGCAGGTGCCCAAGTCGGTGCTCGCGCTCAAGGGCAACCCCGACCGCAACCCGGTCATCGGCGTCTGGAGCGACACCGAGCGCAAGTCGATGTTCCTCACGCCGGGCGCTGAGCGCACCTTCGGTCCGTACGTGCAGGTCTCGCGGCTGGGCAACCCGCTGGTCAACGAGGTCGTCGTACCCGCGGGCCTGAAGGACAAGTTCAACTCGCTCACCCCCGACCAGGACCGCAAGATCCCGGACCTGGTCAACCGGGTGACCGACCCGGAACTGCCCAAGCTCATCCAGGCGATCTACGGGATTCCCGCACCGCCCACCCCCCGCAACGACCTGGTGGAGATCTTCCTGACCGGGATCACCACCAAGGCGGGCGGGCCGATCCAGGCCGACCTCAACTCCCAGTTGAACAACGCCGACGTCGACCCGAAGCGGTTCAACCCCTCGGAGCAGCTCCGGTTGAACATGGCAGTCCCCGTCGCGGCGAACCCGAACCGGCTGGGCGTACTCGCCGGTGACTTCCAGGGTTACCCGAACGGGCGCAGGCTCACCGACGACGTGCTCGACATCGCCGTGCAGGCGGTCGAGGGCGCGGCCGTGTCCGGCATCGTCGCGCCGCTCGCGGCGGGCGACGGCGTGAACGCGAACGACAAGCCCTTCGGCGCGTCGTTCCCGTACGTCGCGCTGCCGGGCAACACCGCGGTGAACCAGTCCTCCGGTGGCGCCGCGGCGATGCCCCCGCCCGGTGGCTTCGGCGAGTTCCCCTTCCAGACGCTGCTCACCGGTCTGGTCGCCGCCGTTCTCATCGGCTCGGGCGTCGTGCTCTACCGGCGCCGTCCCGAGTGGACACCCGCGACCGCGGTCGCGTAGTTCCGCAGTACCCGGGGGCGCACACTTGTGGTGCGCCCCCGGGGCCCGCGCCTGAAGCCGGAGGTTCGCCAGCAATGTCTCCCACCGCAGGCCGCAGGCGGCTCGTCGCCGCGGTCGTGATCGTCGCGGGCGTCGGCCTGCTCGGCGTCAGCGTGTCGACGCTGTTCGTCCGCGACTCCGAACCCGCGCCCGCCGCGACGGCGGCCACCGAGCAGTCGAGCCTGAACCGCACCATCGACGCCGCGCAGGCCAAGCTGCGCCGCACACCGATGGACCCGGCCACCTGGGCGCTGCTCGGCACCGCCTACATCGAGCAGGCCCGCGTCGTGGGCGACCCGGCGTACTACGCCAAGGCGCAGGGCGCGCTGGAGAAGTCCCTTGAGCAGCAGGCCGACGGCAACGGGCCGGCGCTGATCGGGATGGGCGCGCTGGCCAACGCCCGGCACGACTTCGCCGAGGCCCGCGACTGGGGCGAGCGCGCCCGCGCGGCCGCACCGAACACCGCCGCCACCTACGGCGTCCTCGCCGACGCCTACACCCAGCTCGGCCTGACCGAGCAGGCCACCGACGCCGTGCAGCGCATGCTCGACATCGAGCCCGGCGTCCCCTCGTTCGCCCGCGCCTCCTACGACCTGGAGTTGCGCGGCCGGACCGAGCTGGCCCGCGAGGCGATGGGCCGCGCGCTGGACACCGCCGCCGGGCCTGCCGACGCCGCGTTCTGCAACTATCACCTCGGCGAACTCGCGTTCGACTCCGGCAAGTTCGCCGAGGCAGCCGAGCACTACGCGGACGGCCTGCGCGGCGACCCGGCGAACGCCGCGCTGCTGCAGGGCCGCGCGAAGGTCGACGCCGCCGAGGGCCGCACCGACGACGCGCTGGCGGGCTACCGCGATCTGGTGACCAGGGTGCCGCTGCCGCAGTACCTGCACGAGTACGCCGTCCTGTTGGCCTCGGCGGGCAAGCGGGCCGAGGCGGACGCGCAGTTCGCCCTGCTCGACAGGCAGCGCGAGCTGGCCGCGGCCTCGGGCGCCACCGACGACCTCGCCGACTCCGCCGTGGCCGCCGACCGCGGCGACGCGGCAGGCGCGCTGCGGCTGGCCGAGGCGGAGTGGGCGCGCAGGCAGAATGTGCTGGTCGCCGACGCATTGGCGTGGGCACTGCACCTCAACGGCCGCGACGCCGAGGCGCTGGGCTACGCCGACAAGGCCGCCGCCCTGGGCTGGCGCAACGCGACGTTCGACTTCCACCGCGGGATGATCCTGGCCGGGCTCGGCCGGGCCGACGAGGCGGCCGCGGCGCTCGACCGGGCGCTGGCGACCAACCCGCGGTTCTCGCCGCTGCACGCGCCGGTCGCCGAGCAGACCGTGGCCGCCCTGCGGGGTGGCCGGTGAGCCGGATCGCGCGGGCGTGGCTGCTGCTGGTGCTGTGCGCGGGCGCGCTGCTCGCCGCGCCCGCGGTGGCCGCCGCGCACCCGCTGGGCAACTTCACCGTCAACCACCACAACGCGCTGACCCTGCGGCCGGACGGGATCGCGCTGCGCGCCGTGGTCGACCTCGCCGAGATCCCGACCCTGCAGGAGCGCGCGGCCATCGACGCCCCCGGCTACGCCGAGGCCCAGTGCGCGGCGTTCGCCCGCGCGGCCACCGTGACCGTCGACGGCCGGACGCTGGCCTGGGGACCCGCCACCGTGGCCCTGGAGTTCCCGCCCGGTGAGGCCGGGCTCGCCACCACCCGGCTGACCTGCGAGTACCGCGCCCCCGCCGAGCTGGGGCAGGCGGCCACGGTCGGGTTCCGGGACACCTTCAGGACCGAGCGGGTCGGCTGGCACGAGCTGACCGCCCGCGGCGAGGGGGTGGCGCTGATCGACCCGGCGGTACCCGCGTCGAGCATCAGCGACGAGCTACGCGCCTACCCCGGCGATCTGCTGTCCGACCCGCTGGACGTGCGCGAGACCACGCTGCGGGTGCGGCCGGGCACCTCGGCCGCCGTGGTGTCCACAGTGGAACCCACGGTCGACTGGCTGGACTCGGCGATCGCCAAGGTCACCGGCGTGTTCACCGATCTCGCGGGCTCTCGCGAGCTGACCCCGGTCGTCGGCCTGCTGGCCATCCTGCTGTCGCTGGTGCTCGGCGCGTCGCACGCGGCCCTGCCCGGCCATGGCAAGACGGTGATCGCGGCCTACCTCGCGGGCAAGCAGGGGTCCACAAAGGACGCTCTGCTGGTCGGCGCGACGGTCACCGTCACACACACCGCCGGGGTGCTCGTGCTCGGCCTGTTGATCAGCGCGTCGAGCGCCATCGCGGGCGAGAGCGTGCTGCGCTGGCTGGGGGTGGCCAGCGGCGCGCTGGTCGCGGTCATCGGGGCCGCGCTGCTGTTGTCGGCCCTGCGCCGGCGCAGACAGCACGCGGTACCGGTTCGCGAGGCCGCGCTCGTCAGCGTCGGGGCGCCCAGCGCCCCAGCGCCCGCCACCGCGACCGGCCACGGCCACGGCCACGGCGACGGTCATGGACACGGACACGGACACGGACACGGACACGGCCATGGGCACGGGCACGGGCACGGGCATTCGCACGGGATCGGGCGGGCCGGGCTGATCGGCATGGGGGTGGCGGGCGGACTGGTACCCAGTCCCTCGGCGCTGATCGTGCTGCTGGGCGCGATCGGGCTCGGCCGCACATGGTTCGGCGTCCTGCTGGTGCTCGGCTACGGTCTCGGCATGGCGGGCACCCTGACCCTGGTCGGCCTGCTGCTGGTGCGCTTCCGCGACCGACTGGAGCGCCTCGACAGCCTCGGCAGGCTGCGGCAGCGGGCCGCCACACTGACCCGGATCATGCCGGTGCTCACCGCCCTGCTCGTCCTCGTCGTCGGCATCGGCCTGGCCGCGCGCGCGGCCGCCGGGATCGGATAGGAACCCTCGATGCGCAAGACCGCGCTGACGCTCGCCGTACTGCTGGCCTTGGCCGCCTGCTCGTCCACACCCGACCCCGGCCCCCGCTTCGACGACGAGGCCCAGAGCGACACCCTGACCTGCCTCAAGCACCAGCCCGCGGGCCCTGGACCCCGCTACACCGACACCGCGCAACGGCGTACCGACGAGACCCTGGCGGTCCTGCGCTACTACACCGCCCACGGCCGCAAGTCCTATTGCGACGGTCAGGGCCCGTCCGACACCGACCGGTCCTGGGCCCGGCTCTACGTCGACCTCGGGGCGGACCGGGCGAACGTGGCCGCACTGCTCGGCTGAACGCCGCTCGACTGAACAGACAAAAGAAGCCCCTGGGGGCACTGGTCGGAACCAGTGCCCCCAGGGGTACTTCCGGTCAACTGTCCTTATCGGATAGTTCTGTCCTCATCGGACAGTCTAGCCGAGTCAGACGGTCAGGGCCGCGCCGGAGTCGGCGGTGTTGGCACCGTCCGCGTGGGCCTGGGCGTCGCCGCCGTGGCCCGCGTGGCCGGAGTCGCCGCCCCGAGTGTGGCTGATGACGTCGGCGGCGCCGGAGTCACCGGTGGCACCGGTGGCACCGGAGTCGCCAGAGCCGACCGTGGTGGTCGACTCGGTGCGGTCAGCGGTGCGGTGGCCGCGGTGGTCACCGCGGTCGCCGGACCCGAACACCGACACGGCGGTGTTACCGCCGGTCGAACCGGAGTTCCCGGAGGTACCCGAGTTCCCGGTCGTGGCGGTGTTCGCGCTGGTCGCGTCCCCGGCCGAACCGGAGTCGCCACCCGCGCCGCCGACCGCGTGCGCGGTGGTGTCACCGAAAGCAGAAGCGTGACCCGAGCGGGCAACGCCCTCGCCGTGGCGGCCGCGTGATTCGGCGATGGTCTCGCCGGACCGCGCGGTGTTGGCACCGATCGCGTTCGCGGTGGCCGAGCCACCGTTGCCCGCGTCACCCGAGTTGCCGCCCTCGGTCCGACTGACGACGAACGCGTCGCCGGTCGACCCCGTGGACCCGGTGTCACCCGAGTTCCCGGAGTTCACCGAAGTCACCATCTCGGACGAGTCGCCACCGTGGTGACGGCCGTGCCGATTCCAGTCCCAGCCGAAGTCGCGGCCGCCGATGCTCAGCACGAGTGCCGAGTTGCCACCGGTCGAACCCGAGTCACCGGAGTCACCGGAGTTCCCGGTCCGCGCGTTGTTCGTGCTGGTCGCGTCGCCCGCGGGACCGGAGTCGCCGCCGGTGCCGCCGGTCGCCGCCGAGGAGGTGTCGCCATCGGCGAACGCGTCGCCGGAGCGGGAGCGGGACTCGCCCCGCCTGCCCTGCGACTCGCTGGTGGCGCTACCGGACATCGCGGAGTTCGACCCGGTCGCGACGGCGTCGGCGTTGCCGCCCGCGCCGCCGGTGCCGGAGTTCCCGCCGCGGGTGTCGCTGTCGATCACGGCGTCGCCGGTCGAGCCCGTGGACCCGGTGTCACCCGAGTCGCCGGAGTCGACCGTGGTGGTGCAGGTCGACAGCAGGCACAGCACGTAGGCGGAGTTGCCGCCCGTCGAGCCGGAGTTCCCGGAGTTGCCCGAGTTGCCCGACCGCGCCGTGTTGGAGCTGTCTGCGTTGCCCGCCGCACCGGAGTTGCCCCCGGAGCCCGCGGTCGCACCGGAAGTGGTGTCGCCACCGGAGGTGGCGGTACCCGAGGCCGACCGGCTGTCGCCGTGCCTGCCCCGCGTGCCGGTGCTCTCGCCGGACGCCGCCGAGTTGGACCCGGCGGCGTGGGAGTTCGCGCTGCCGCCGGTACCACCCGCGCCGGAGTTTCCACCCCGGGTGTCGCTGGTGATCACGGCGTCCCCGGTGTTGCCGGTGGACCCGGTGTTGCCCGAGTTCCCGGAGTCCACCGAGGTGGAACAGGTCGACAGCAGGCACAGCCCGAGGGCCGAGTTGCCGCCCGTCGAGCCGGAGTTCCCGGAGTTGCCCGAGTTCCCTGTCAGCGCCGTGTTGGCGCTGCTGGCGTTGCCCGCCGGGCCCGAGTTGCCGCCGTTGCCGCCGGTCGCACCAGAAGAGGTGTTCCCGCCGGAGTTGGCGCCACCCGAGACTGTCGAAACCACTGAGTCGAGCACGCCGCCGAGGACCGGGATTCCGGCCGGGGCGGTGTCGGCAGCGGCTACCGCTTGCCCGAGCAGGACGAACCCGCCGGACATGACGGCGGCCGCGATGCCGCGTCGCACATACCTGTGCATGACGTTCCTTTCCTTACCAGGTAATGAGAATCAGGACTGATCGCTCGTCACTGGCAGGCGGCTCAACTCGGATGGTGGCGGCCGTAGCGGTAGAGCCAGGCGCCATCGCGCCCGTCTGGCGACGGGCCGCGCCACAACACTTCGGATGGGTCCCAGGCGGGACCACCCGAGACGACCGCGTACGCCGGGCCGGACTGGCCGGACGTCGGGGTCGCCGAGGACATCCCGCCCGCGGCCGCGAACGGCGTGCCGGGCGGGTCGGCCGGGCTGGGCCGCTGGGCCCGTACCTGCCCGGTCACCTGTGTCGCCGTCGGCCCTCCGGCCGCGGCGGTTGCCCAGGCAGCCCCGATCACCCGATCCGGCGACTCCGGCCTGTCCGCGCGAAGCGTCGGACCGGAGCCGAGATCGAGCACCGGAACGGGCTCGGCCGAAGACGGCACCGCGTCTCCGCCTGCGGCGGGTTCGGCGGCAGGCGTCCGGCCGAGGCCGGTCACCCCGGTGACGACCGGGACTGCTGTGTCCACAACGGACTCGACGAGCCCGCCGACCGGCCGGGTCACCCCGGCCACGGTCTGCCCGAGCAGGCCGACAACCGGCTCGACAGTGCTGATCACTGCGTCGACGGTGTGGCTGACCGGGGTCAGCACGGTGCGCGTCGACCGATCGAGCGGGCCGACCAGGCCCGACACGGGAACCGCGCCGACGACCGGAGCCAGGGCCTCGGTCACCGGTGCGGACACTGTCCGTACCGACTGGGCGAGTTGATCGACCACCCCCGACACGACACCGCCCCGCGCCGTGTCGTCCGCCCGTGAATCGGGGGACAGCAGGCCGCCGAGCAGGCCGCGATCGGGTTCGTTCGCCGGATCGGCACTCGCCTGTCCCGCGGCCAACGCCCCGAGCAGGAAGAACCCCAGTACCGCACCCGCTCCGATCACCACCCGGCGCACCAGCACCATTACGGGCGAATCT
This sequence comes from Actinokineospora sp., assembly GCF_052390155.1. Lineage (NCBI taxonomy): Bacteria > Bacillati > Actinomycetota > Actinomycetes > Pseudonocardiales > Pseudonocardiaceae > Actinokineospora > Actinokineospora sp. The sequence goes on from NZ_JBQTHF010000066.1 coordinate 27,413, forward strand.
CGGAGAATTCTTGTTGCAGTCGACTTCATTGCATCACCTCCCCTGTGCAGAGTCGATCACTGGTTCATTCGGTCCGGGGTCGCATGCGGTTCACCCAAGAGTGGAACCTGACCGTCCAGTGAGAACTTGCAGGTAGAGACTGTGCGCAGATCCCATATTGCGGGATTTTGTTGTTCGGCAGCCTCTTCGGCAATGGTGTACTATCGCCCGAGCTGACAAGCTTCACACTTTCGTCACATTTTCCGAAGATTTTCGTGACCCGCCGGAATCACCCAGGCGAACGGCAGCAAGCTCGACTGAAACCCGCGTCGGCCATCCCACTCCGACGACGCGCTGACGCGAGTCCCCCACCATCGCCGCACCGACTGGTGCATGCTGTCCGCGCACGTCGTTGCCGCAGGTCAAGGGGTCCGAAATGAGCAGTACGTCCGAATTCGTGATTCCCGCCAGGGTGGACTCGCCCGCGCAGGCCGGTCCGCCGCGGCGCAGGCTCTCCCGGTGGCTGCTGGCCAACCGGGTGCAGCCGGTCGGGCGGGCCAGCGAGGAGGAGCACGGCGAGCCGCAGGCGTGGTGGAAGGTCATGTGCCTGACCGGCGTCGACTACTTCTCCACGTTGTCCTACCTGCCCGCGATCGCGTTCGTCGCGGCCGGGGCGCTCTCGCCGCTGGCGACGCTGCTGATCGTCGGGCTGACCCTGCTCGGCATGCTGCCGATGTACCGGCGGGTTGCCAAGGAGAGCCCGCACGGGCAGGGCTCGGTGGCCATGCTGGAGAACGTGCTGCCGTTCTGGCGCGGCAAGCTGTTCGTGTTGGTACTGCTCGGTTTCGTCGCCACCTCGTGGATCATCACGATCACCCTGTCCTCGGCCGACGCGACCGTGCACATGGTGGAGAACCCGTTCTTCCCGGAGTTCCTGCACGGCAGGGAAGTCGCGGTCACCGTGGTGCTGCTGCTGATCCTGGGCGGGGTGTTCCTGCTCGGCTTCAGCGAGGCCGTCATCGTGGCGATCCCACTGGTGGCGATCTTCCTGGTGCTCAACGCGGTGATCGTGGTGGCGGGCGTGACCGACCTGGTCGCCAACCCGGCGCTGCTCACGGCCTGGACCGACGCGCTGACCTCGGGCGGCGGCGGCTTCGGCGACATCGTCGGGCCTGCCATCCTGGCGTTCCCGCTGCTGGTGCTGGGCCTGTCCGGGTTCGAGACCGGGGTCAGCATGATGCCGCTGGTCGCTGCCGACGGCAAGGACGCCGAGGAGCGGATGGCCGCGCGCGTGCGCAATACCCGCAAGCTGCTCACCGTCGCCGCGCTGATCATGTCGGTCTACCTGGTGGCCACGAGCTTCATCACCACCGTGCTGATCCCGGAGGAGGAGTTCGCCGCGGGCGGCGAGGCCAACGGCCGGGCGCTGGCCTACCTGGCGCACACCCAGTTCGGCGACGGCTTCGGCACGGTCTACGACGTCAGCAGCATCCTGATCCTGTGGTTCGCGGGCGCGTCGGCGATGGCGGGCCTGATCAACATCGTGCCGCGCTACCTGCCCGCCTACGGCATGGCCCCCGAGTGGGGCCGCGCGGTGCGGCCGGTCGTGCTCGTCTACACGCTGATCAGCATCGGCATCACCATCGCGTTCGGCGCCGACGTGAACGCCCAGGCGGGCGCCTACGCAACCGGCATCCTGGCGATGATGGTGTCCGGCGCGTTCGCGGTGACCGTCTCCGCGATCCGCAAGCGCCAGCGCGGCGCCACGATCGCGTTCACCGTGCTGACCCTGGTGCTGCTCTACGCGCTGGTCGCGAACGTCATCGAGAAGCCGGACGGCATCGCCATCTCCGCGGTGTTCATCGCGGGCATCGTTGTGGTGTCCCTGATCTCGCGGGTCGCCCGCACCACCGAACTGCGCGCCGACCACATCGAGTTCGACGACACCGCGCGCCAGTTCGTCACCGACTCGCTCAAGTTCGACGGCGCGCTGCACATCGTGGCCAACCGCCGCCAGGCGGGCGACCAGGACGAGTACGACGAGAAGGAGACCGCGCAGCGCGACCTGAACCCGGTGCCCGGGGCCGCGGACATCCTGTTCCTGGAGATCGATGTCGACGACCCGTCCGGCTTCAGCGACGTGCTGCGGGTGCGCGGGGTCGAGATCGGCGGCCACCGCGTCCTGCGCGCGCAGAGCCCGGCCGCGCCCAACGCCATCGCGGCCATCCTGCTCGCCCTGCGCGACGCCACCGGCGTGCGGCCGCACTGCCACTTCGAGTGGTCGGAGGGCAACCCGCTGGGCCACCTGCTCCGGTACCTCATCCTGGGCCGCGGCGACACCGCGCCGGTCGTGCGCGAGATCCTGCGGACCACCGAGCCCGACCCCGCCCGCCGCCCCGGCGTGCACGTCGGCTGAGGGGACATCCGCCCTGTCCTGTCCGTTCCGCTTGAACTTTTCGGCTGCGGACCCGTTGACCTGCGGTTCGAAACTAGGTCGGATCGATCATCCGCCGGATTGTTCGGACCTAGTTTTCGGATTGCATGTGTCAGCTATCGGAGGACCAGGGGCGCCGTACTGAGGTGTGCTGGGCGACAGCGTGCTGGACGTGAATCCGCCTGGTAACAGTTCTCCTGCAAGGGCGACAAGCCTCTGCGGGGGAACTGCGCCAGAATGGAGGTCTGATGATCGAAACCTACCTCGACAAGACCGACGATGAGCTGTACGAACTGCTCGGCGCTGCACTGCTTGGGGACGGACTGGGGATATCCCCGGAGGACAAGGACGAGCACCGCCGGTTCGGCAGGGGGTGGTTCGGCAACAAGCGGCGAGAGTTGCAACGCAGGATCTGCCACCACGACAAGCTCAAGGGGTTCCTCGGCAACTCGACCTCGGATCGTGCGATCGACGCCGCCGCGATCTACGAGCTGTTGCAGGATCTTGGCGAGGACAGTGTCAACGCCGGTGTGCTGGCGGTGCTCATCGCTCGTGTTGGCCTCGGCACCTTCTGTGCGAACGCCCCGGCCGTATGACCACGGGCGAGTCCATGGCAGAGCGTCGGATAAGAGTCCTCGCGCCGGACCGTGCAGCGCAAGCTGAGGACATTAGGGCAGGAATGGGCGAGCTGGGCATGGTGCGAGAGACGGTTGCCTTCGACTCGGCGATGTCCGAGTGGGCGACAACGGAGTGGGCCGCCGAGCATAGTGACCCGATCACTGCGATGCTCCGGCATGCCGCCGAAGAGTTGACCGGTGCGATGGTGGAGTTGGGCAGCGATCCGGCACGCTTGGCCACGGTCCGCGTGTGCGCAACGCTGCGAGAGGACGTCGCCGCGCAGATGCTGCCGTTTGCGGACGGCTCCGGGCTGGTGATGATCTCCGACGCGATCGTGTCCTTGACGGGCGTCTATGCAAGGTACGCGGGAGATGCGTTCGCCCGGGTCCTAGCGGGCGGGAAGGTCAGGGGACTATGGCGGGCCTTCCGGGCGACACGCAAGGGTGGGCTCGGTGAGGACCCGGCGATGCTGACCGGTCAGCTGCGCTACTACAACGTGAGCCAGCGCATCTACGGGTTGGCGGCCAAGCTGATAGAGCACCAGCGCCCCGACGCAGTCCCATTGACCGCGATGGTGCAGGCGATGGCCCTTGACTTCATCGTCGGGCACGAGATCGCGCACCATGCGCTCGGGCACGACTCGGCACCCAGCGGATTCTCCCCGGGGGAACACCTCCCGGTCTGTTCCGAGGACGCGCAGCGCGAACTCGACGCAGACCTGTTGGCCTACCGGGCGAGTGTGCTGGCGCTGCGGCGAGAGTCCGCCGCGAGCGGCGATGCGGACGCAGCCGAAGTGGTCGCCGGCGCCGGGGTCCTCGCCGCGCAGGGTGCGTTGATCGCGATGATGGCGGTGCACTCGACCGAGCACGCACTGTTCGTCCGCCGCGGCACTACCCACCCGGCGGCTTCAGTCCGAGCGTCGCTGCTGCTGGAGCAACTCCCGCCGGGCGACCAGGCGTTCGCCCGGCTCTACCTGGCCAACCTCCTGGCCGCCACCGAGGCGTCGTCCGTGTTTGAACCTGGCGCTACCCCCTTCGCTTGGGAGTGGTTTGCGAGTTCGTCGCGGCTTGACATACCGCATTCCGACGACTACTTACGCCTCATCTTTCAGCTGGACAATGGCCAGTGCCAGTCGACCGCCACACTGATCAGATGGTTGGGCAACGCAGGGTTCGACGAGTCCTCGATGGTGGGGCGCGGCGCCAGGCTTGCGGCTTCTGGTCAGGTCGAGGCCGCGTTCTCGGCCTGGTGTGTGCCCACGGAGTCGGCTGAGCGGATATGCGACCGCAGCAGGGCGTTGGCTTTTCACACCGTCCTGAAAAGCCTGCGATCGGCGTTCACCGAGCAAGACGTCGATGCTGACGCAACGCTGGCAGTCGCCGTCTGTGGAGCGACGATCGCGGCACGTGCGCTGGCCTGAGCCACGATCGGGAGGACGGAACCCGGTGCAGCGCCTGACGGTCGCTTTGGTCGTCGTCTACGCCGCTCGCGCGGCCGCTGTTCGGCGCCTGACGCTCGACGACCTGGACTTCACCCGCCGCCGCATCCGCATTGGCGGCGGCACCCACCCGATGCTCGACCTCGTTCATGGCTGAGAAGGCGACAGATCAGCCTGACCTGCCTGCCCGGGAGTTGTCCCCGGAGCTCTGGGTGGTGTTTAGGGAGGGGGCACTCCGACGAGGAGGGCAAGGACTACCAGGTCGCAGCCATGGTCGGCCTCGTCCTGGCACAGGCCAGGGGTTCCACGGTTACGGCGACGCCTCGGTCTCCTGGACGCTGACCGGGACTCCGCCAGAGGGGAGGACCCTGGAGGACGCCGTCGCCGACCTCGGGATCACGCTGCACGAGCGGTGGCTGGCCACATGGGTGTAACCACTCAAAGTCAGTCGCCGCCGGGTAGCGGGTCGGCGGGCAGCCAGCTGATCTCCCGAGACAACTTCTCGCAGGTTGTGGCGGTGATGCCGGCCATGGAGCTGTTGGCACCCCTGCGACTGGGGGGTACTCTCGACATCGAGAGCCAGGTGCCGTGGGTGCCGGGCGAGTCGCAAGGCCAGGTGCACCTGGGGCAGACCGGGACCCTGGCCTTACGCATGTCCTGGGGAAGTTCCTGCCTTCTGGTTGTCAGCAGTCGGTGTCGACGTCGATCTCGTAGAGGCAGTTGCCCAGCAGGTCGCGGCACACGGAGTCCCCGAGCTGCCGGTGCGAGCGAACCGCTCCGGCCACGATGTCGGCGGCCCACAACAGCGGCTGTTCGGCTCCGGCCTGGTGCTCGACCCGGAACGCGGTTCCTTTGGACAGGTTGTGGCGGGCACCGATCACCGTGGCCACGTCGCGAGCGTCCAGCGCCTTGGTACGGCTCTCCATCACCAGCTCGGTGACGCCGTAGCCGTGCAACTCATGGACCAGCAGCTGCAGGCATCGGACGCGGGCGCGTTCTTGTCGACGGCGAGGCACCGGCGCACCGACCGCGACGACGTGGAAGCCTCCCTGCTGGGCGACCGCGAGGGTGGCGGCCCGCTTCTGCAGGCGGTCCATCTCGTTCCAGTGCAGCTTCGAGGTGCTGCGTCCGGCCCGCAGCCCCACCATCGCGTACGTGGCGGCCTCGTGGGCGTCGGGCTCGAAGACCACGGCGGCCAGGACGTAGAAGCCCCCGCGGTCAGACTCGAGGAACGACTCGTCGACGAACGCGCGCAACCGCGGCGGGGTCGTCGAGTCCTGAGGCATCGGGCCAGCGTAGGGGGGCGGCGCCGTGACGGCGACGGCCCAACGTTCCGGCGGCGGCACGCCGGGGCGGGACGAGGACGGGGGACGCCTCATCGGTGTGGTTCTCCTCCTCCGAGATACGTCGCTCTGGCTGCCAGGGGATCCGGCTGACAGCCGAGCGGCGCACAAGTCACCGGTCCGAGCTCACTCAGGCCAGACGGCTCCATCTCGGGGCCGTACCGCCATCCTGACCTGCTCTTTTAGGTGCTGTTCATTGGCGAGACGACGGCGAGACCTCGCCGGAGACATCTCTCGGCAAGGCCAGTTAACGGCGTGGCTACCACAGTCAACAGCGTTGTATCCCTAGCATTCGCTGGACGATGGAGGGAGCCCGCGATGCCTCGCCCGTTCACCAAGCCCCAGAGCGTTCGCCCGGAGCGCCAGAACCTGGTCGACATCCTGTGGCGCTTCTACGTCGCCGCAGACCGCGCGTCGATGGCCCGCATCGCCGAGGCCATCCACACCCTCGACGACGACACGCGTGCGGGGACCGCCAACCACGAGACAGTGCGTCGAACCCTGCGCGGCGACGCGGTCGGCGCCTGGCAGACCGTCGAGGTGATCTTCCTGGCGTTGTGCGAACTCGCCGACGTCGACCCCGACGACAAAGAAGGCGACGAAGGCGACCGCTGGGACCCGCCGATCTCGCACCGCGAACGGCTGCGTCGCGCCTGGAACACGGCCAAAGATGGTGAGCCCACACCCACTCTGCCGAGAACCCGGGCCGAGCGAGCCCGCCAGGAAGCCGCCGAACGGCGAACACCGGTGCTGGTATCCGACGACCCGTGGGGTTCAGCGCCGCCGTCCAGCGCGTTCAACGATGAGCCGCCCTTCTAATCCCACTCGCGATGGAGGTTGACCGAGCGCTGTGAACACTTGGCTTCCGAGCGCGTCGCTACTCGTCGGCTAGGAAGTCGGCGAGCGTCGGCTTCGTGCACCGTCTTCAGCCACACTGAACACCTGGTGTCCGATCCGGATGAACCTAGCGGATGGTCAAGTCGCTGAGCTGCGGTCCGTCGTCGTCGTCCGTCCGCAAGGTAGGTCCGGACGGATGCCAGTCGAAGTGTTCGGACCTAGTTGTTTGCGGTTTATGGGAAGGCGCGTTTGCCGCCGGGTTCGCGGTGTCGCCGGGGTTGGATGCGCGCGCGGCGGGGTGATGGTGGTTCGACCCAGGGGACGGGTTCGGTCGCGGTGCTGAGGTAGTCGTCTGGTGCTGGGTCGGGTCGGATGAATTCGGTGTCAGGCTCGCTGGCGGTGCCGTCGCTGGTGATGTGTTGGCGGTGTTTGGTGCTGATGGTGCTGCTGGCGTGTAGGGCTCCGGTGAAGATGTCCATGTCGGGTGACCAGTCGCGGATGATGACGGGCTGGAGTGTGCGGTGGTGCAGCATCGGGTCGCCGCCGCATCGGTGTTTGCGGAGGAACCAGTAGGCCGTTTCGCGGCGGCTGTCCTCTTTGCCCATCCCGGTGCGGGGGAAGTTCTTGCCCGCGAAGGTGCGCAGGCGTCGGTAGTTGCTGCCGGGCAGGCTGGGTGGTTGCCAGCAGTCGGCTTCGATCCAGTGGGCGAGGGCGTCCTTGGTGACGGTGGGTCGGTAGTCGCGCAGGCCGAGGCGGCGGCCGAGTTCGGCGGTGAAGGCGCGTTGCTGCTCGGGTGCGCCCGCGGCGAGGCGTCGCCAGCGAAGTGGGCCGATGAGTTCGGCGACGGTGACGGCTTCGGGGTAGGTGGCGGCGAACAACCGTGAGGTGCTGAAGGTGTCGGTCTCGGTGCCGTGCGGGATGAGCAGGTCGGCGCGGGCGTGCCAGCGCAGCCAGGCGTCGCCGTCGAGGGTGAAGTCGGTGTGGTTCCAGCGGTGGGCGCAGATGAGGAACCCGGTGAGGAGCGCGTCGTAGGTGGCGGCCGGGCCGATGCGGCGCAGCAACCGCAAGTGCTTGTGTTGGGCGGCAACGATTTCGGGGAGCTCGGTGAGGTCGGGTTGGGGGTGGTCGATCTGGTCGGGCGGGCCGATCCAGACGCTGTGTCGGGTGCAGACGTAGTGGTGGTGGCCGAGCAGGTGCAGGACCGGACCGCCGGGGTGGCGGGCGTCGCAGCGGTGGCAGCCACGTTGGGGTTCGTGCCGCAGTGCCCACCAGTCGGTGCCTCGGCCGCGCAGTTCGATGATCGCCCGGTTGAGTCGTGCGCGTGGTTGGCCGGAGACCTCGGCGAGCTGGTCACCGTCGAGGGCGAGGGTCTTGCCGTGGGCGCGTCGTGGCCGGGCGACCTGCGCCCAGAGTTCGTCGAAGGGCATGGCGTGCAGGGCGGCCAGGCGGTTGAGGTAGGAGACGGCGAGTTCGTCGGCGGCGGGCCGGACCGGGATCGGCAGCCGAGAGCCCATCAGGCGCTGACCTCCGCCATGGCCTTGCCGGTGCCCGGGCGCTTGCGGCGCGGGGTGCTGCTGGCGGCGGCGTGGTCGACCGGGACCAGCTCCAGCAGCTCGCGGGTGATGTGTTCGTCCTCGCCGACGGCCAGGATCGCCGCGCCCCGGACGAGTTGGGAGAGACTGCCGATCATGCCGCCGGTGCGTTGATGGAGGTAGTCGGCCAGCGCGACCAGGGTGCCCGGCTGGTGCTGGTGCAGCCGCAGCGTGGACTCCAGCGTGGCGACCAGGGCGCGCCATTGCTCGCGCTGCTGCTCGGTGCCGTAGGCGAACGAGGTGGACCCGATCATGGTGAACCGACCGGCGATCTGCCGCCCGCGGACCCCGGCGAACAGGCCCTGGGACTCGACCTCGATCCCGGCGTAGGCGAACGTCGCCGGGAGCCGTTCGGCGAAGTACTTGAGCTGGTCGGAGACCTCCGCCCCGGTGCGGGTCGCGAGGTTGAGGTTGTGGATCTCGTCGACCAGCACCAGGTCCAGGTGCGTAGCGGCGGCGGTGGCGCAGACGGCGTTGACGATGTCGGGCATGTTCGCGCGGCTGCCGAAGTCCAGGCCGAAGAACCGGGCGAACTCGACGGCGAGCATGCGCGGTGTCGCGGCCGGGGGGACGGTGACGTAGGCGACCGGCAGCCGCGGGCTGTTGGGGTGGCGGCGACGCACCACCAGTTCGTGAGTGCGGCCAAGCTGGGTCAGCGCGGTGGTCTTCCCGGTGCCCGACGCGCCGGAGACGATCAGCCCGCGGCGGGCGGAGACCTGGCGGCGGTTGAGCTGGATCAGCAGCCGCCCGGTGCCCAACACCTGCTTGATCACCGGCGTATTCACCAACGGCAGCGCGGCGTGGTAGTCCCGCCGGGTGTCCTCCAGCTCGGTGCGTTGCCGTGCGGGCAGCGCTGGCAGCGCCGCGACGTCCGGGATTTCCGGTGGGTGCGGGTGGTGGTCGACGAACCGCCGCCAACCCTCCTTCGTGGTCAGCGGTTCGTCGGGGACCAGGCCGTCCGCGTCGGTGTCGGATGCGCTCGCGCGGCTGCTCATAGCCACCTCTCGGCTTCGGCGTCGGCGTCGAACACGCCGAACGGGATCACCTCGGCCCCGGCGGAGGCGGCCGGGGCGGGGGCGATGTCGACGGGCGCGGGGCTCGGCAGCACCGGTCGGTGCGTGGCGGCCGCGGCGCGGGTGCGCGCGGCGACCCGGGCGCCGACGCGGTCCGGTCCGTGTTCGGCGCGGGTCAGCAGCGCATCCAGTGCGCGGGCGATCTCGGTCTCGGTGACCTCCCGTCCCGCGGCTTGGCAGGTGTCGGCGGCCAGGCTGCGGGCGTGGCGCCAGGTGAAGTCGGCGAACGGCGCGCAGACCATCGCCGCGTGCGTCCAGGCCGCGGTGACCCAGCCCTCGGGGGTGCGGACGAAGACCTGGGAAAGGTCGTAGGGGTCGTAGTGGACCTCCCATAGCCCGCGCTTGCCGGTCAGCCCCGAGTGCTGCCGCCGCCAAGGCCCCAGCTCCGGGCTGTTGTAAGTGCGGTAGTCGATGCTGACCCCGTAGTCGTTGATCGCCCGCCACTTCACCGGCAGAAGTTCCAGGTAGTCGTTGCCGCTCAACGTCAGCGGCAGGTAACCGGCGACCGCGACCAGCGCGGCGTAGCGCTCGTTCGGCGTCAGCATCCGCCGGGGTGCGTGCGGGTCGCGCAGCGCATCGTGCGGGCGATGCGCCCAGCCGACGATCAGCCACTCATCAAGCAGATCCTGCAGCTCGTCCAGCGTCCACTCGGCCGCGACCGCCCGCCCGCGCATCTGGGTGTTCGCGCCCTTGAACCCGGCGACGTGCTGGGCGAACAGCGTCTTGATCGCCGCGAAGGTCGCCTCGACCACGCCTTTGTCGGTCGGTGTGCCCTTGCGCGCCGGTTGGATCGAGATCCCCAGACGTTCGCAGCCGCGAGTGAACGTCTCGGAGACGAACACCTTCCCGTGGTCGATCACCACCTGCTCGGGGACGATGACCGGCCGCGCCGCCGCCTCCCGCATCCGCGCGTCAACCTCCAGCAGCCGCTCGTAAGGCAGCCGCGACGCCGACATCCGCAGCGCGTCGGACCATCCCGGCCGCATCGGTTCCGGAACCAGCATCTTGGCCAGCAGCAGGGACGCGTCGACCGCCTTGGTGCCGACCGGGCGCAACACCGCCGCGCAGATCGTGCGCGTGGCGACGTCGACCGCAATCGTCAGATCCGCGCGGACCGGGACGCCGTCAGCGGCCAGCACCATCACGTCGATCGGGGTCGAGTCGATCTGGACCTGCTCGCCCGGCCGCGCCGCCAACGTCGCGGTGAACGCCCCCGCCGGGCGGTTCGCCGTCTGCCGCCGCGTCACGGCCGACCCGAACGTGTGCCGCCCGACCGCCAGCCGGTCCACCAAGGCGTAGAAGGCGGTCTTGCCCGGCATCGGGACCACCCCCGCCCCGTGCACCTGCTCCACCCGCTTCACCGCGCGGCGCATCAACCGCGACCGCGTGCCGGTCGAGGCGTCCGTCTCCGCGGCGATCAGTTCCCGCAACACCGCAACCAGCCGCGCGTCGGCCTGCCCGGCGACATCGAACGCGCGCGCCGCCCGCTGGTCGATCAGCCCCCAGAGACCCTGCGCGGAGTAGCGGGCCCGCTTGATCTCGACCGTGCGGACAGTCACCCCAAGCTCGGTGGCCTTGACCCGTTGTCGGTCGGTCAACGTGGTCGTCGACGGGTCGAAACCGGGCCGAGGCAGGGTTCCCGGCGCCGCCCCTGGCGGCAGACCTGTCTCGACCTCGACCACGTGGTCCCGCCAGCTTTCCGCAGCCGCCACTACCTCCTTGGGAAGCGAATCCAGCAGCCCGAACGGCTCGACCGCAGGCAACCCCGGGCTGTCCATGACGACGAAGTCCAGTGCCGACATCAGGTGCCCGGCCAGCACCACCTGGTCGGTCCCGGCGTCCGAGCGAAGCCTCACTACCGTGCCCGCAAGCCCGACCACCAGATGCTCGTCCCCATCGAAACCGACCCGATCCCCGACTCGCATCACCTGCCGAGCCGCGCTCATGCGACCGCTCCCGGCGTCGCAGTGACCACCGCATCCGGGTGCAGCGGACGGGACAGGTCGGTCCGCAGCTCGCCCCGCCAGAGCAGGTGGAACAGCACCGGCAACACCGCGATCGGGTCACCCACCCAGCCCGCCCCATCCATCAACCCCACCGGCACGACGAACACCGCCCGCAACGCGGCCGCGACCTCGGCCAGCTCATGGCGCGGATGCCGGTAGCCAGCCAGCCAGCGCACGTTGCCCAGCAGTGTCTCCGGAGGGCCGTCGACGACCTGGTAGTCCCAGCCCAACGCTTCGCAGGCCGCCCTGGTCGCCTCGAACGCGGCCTGGTCCCGCGGCTTGATCCGATGCGCTGGTCGGCAATCCAGCACCAGCGCCGACCCATCCGACCTACGAGCGAAGTAGTCGGGAGCGTGCGACCGTCGCCGCCCCTCAGGCGTGCTCCAAAACAGCCAGAACGGCTGCGAAGCGATGCCCACGACCTGCGGATCAAAGTCCAGCAGCACCAGCCGGTCGCGCTCCAGCCACGACTCGTAGCCCACCAGCGTGCCCGTCGTCGCCGTCCACCAGCTTCCCGCGTGGTGCCGCTGCCCCTTCCAACTCGGGAACCCGCGCACCGGCGAACACGACTCGAACAGCACCATCGCCGCCTCGGTCAGCGGAACCCGCTGTTCCTCGGCGTCATCAACGAACGCGACCTCGAACCCCTCCACCGTCGCGGCGGAGGCGCCACCAGACACAAGATCAAGTCGAGGCATCGGGACATTGTCCCGGACCTTCCCTGCCCACCCCCACCGACCCGAACGAAACCCCGAACACCCGAAGCCAGGCCCGAAGAGTTAGTGCGGAACCCGAAGGGTTCGGCCGGACAGGACATGTCCGATGACCGCGTCGTTGCCGCCGGGTAACAGCGTTGCGCAACCGACTGAAAGAGATTGCAGCCAAACGGGCCTTGTCCTGCCGGGACAGTCATGGTTTGGTGCGGTGGCCTGGTCTCTCTTGAGGCAAGTGGCGTGCAAATTCTTTCGACATGGAGGTCGTCATGGGTCGGCGCGCGAGATCCGCTCTCGCCTTGCTCGTCAGCGGGCTGTTGGCGGTGCCCCTCCTGCTGCCCGGGGTCTCCCCGGTGTCGGCGGGCAACGCCGACCAGGGCACCTGGTTCGCCGTCGGGGAGGTGACCGACCTGCCCGCCGGCGTGCGTCCCGGCGACCGCGCGCTCGCCAAGGACGCGCTGCGCGACGACCTGACCGGTGAGCGGTTCTACTTCGTCATGCCCGACCGGTTCGCCAACGGCGACCCGCGCAACGACCGCGGCGGCTCGGCCGAGACCGATCGGCTCAAGACCGGGTTCGACCCGACCGACAAGGGCTTCTACCACGGCGGCGACCTGCCGGGGCTGCGCGCGAAGCTGGACTACCTCGACGGCATGGGCGTCACCGCGATCTGGATGACGCCGATGTTCGCCAACCAGTGGGTGCAGGGCACCGGCGCGGACGTCTCCGCCGGCTACCACGGCTACTGGACCACCGACTTCACCAAGCTCGACCCGCACTTCGGCACCACCGCGGACATGCAGGCGCTGATCGCGGACGCGCACCGCAAGGACATCAAGGTCTTCTTCGACATCGTGGCCAACCACACGGCCAACGTGATCGAGTACGCCGAGAACGAGTACGACTACATCAGCACCGGCGCGCAGCCCTACCTCGACGCGCAGGGCAACCCGATCGATATCGCCGCCGCCGCGGGCAAGCCGGACTTCCCGAAGCTCGACCCGAAGACCTCCTTCCCCTACACGCCGGTCTTCCCGACCCCCGCGGGCGCGACCGCGAAGACCCCGGCCTGGCTCAACGACCCCGCGCTCTACCACAACCGGGGCGACTCGACCTTCAGCGGCGAGTCCAACGAGTACGGCGACTTCTTCGGTCTCGACGACCTGATGACCGAGAACCCGAAGGTCGTCGAGGGCATGAAGAAGATCTTCACGAGCTGGATCGACACCCTGGGCATCGACGGCTACCGCGTGGACACCGTCAAGCACGTCAACATGGCGTTCTGGCAGGCGCTCGCGCCACACGTGCAGGCGTACGCGAAGTCCAAGGGCAAGAAGGACTTCTTCGTCTTCGGCGAGGTGTTCAGCTCGGACACCACGCTCACCTCCTCCTACAGCACCACCGGCCGGATGCAGGCCATTTTGGACTTCCCGTTCCAGAGCGGCGCGCTGAACTTCCTGTCCGGCAAGGGTTCCGCCCGGCTCGCCGAGGTGCTGCTGGCCGACGACCAGTACACCGACGCCGACTCCAACGCGTCCTCGCTGCCGACGTTCCTCGGCAACCACGACATGGGCCGGATGGCCTGGATGCTGCGCCAAGAGCGGCCGGGCATCACCGAAGAGGAGCTGCTCAACCGGCTGCGGCTGGGCAACACGCTGATGTACCTGTGGCGCGGCAACCCGGTCGTCTACTACGGCGACGAGCAGGGCATGGCGGGCAGCGGCGGCGACAAGGTCGCCCGCCAGGACATGTTCGCCAGCAAGACCCCGGAGTTCATGGCCGAGAAGTTCGTCGGCACCGACCGCACCGGGGCGCAGGACAACTTCCAGACCGGACACCCGCTGTACCGCCAGCTCGCCGACCTCGCGTCCTTTGTGGACCGCGACCGGGTGTGGGCGGACGGCAACCAGGTGCTGCGTCTGGCGCAGAACGACGTGCTCGCGTTCAGCAGGATCACCAAGTGGGCCCAGCGGGAGAACCTCGTCGTCGCCAACGCGGGCGCCGCGCCCGCCACGGTCGACGTGCCGGTCGGCGCGCCCGGCCTGCGGTTCCGCACGGAACTGCCCGCCAGGGGCGACGGCCCGACCAGCGGCCAGGACGGCAAGGTGCGGGTGACCGTGCCCGCGTACTCCGTGCTGGTCCTGGCCTCGCACGACCGGTTGCAGGCGGCGACGCCGACCCCGACGCTGGTGGCACCCGCCGCGGGCACCGTGCTCGACGGCCGGGTCGAGCTCAAGGCGGACGGCATCACCTCGCCCTACGCGCAGGCCACCTTCGCGGCCCGGGTCGAGGGCACCGACAAGTGGACGATGCTCGGCACGGACGACGCCGCGCCCTACCGGGTGTTCGCCGACGTGTCTGGCCTGCGGGGCACCGCGGTCGGCAAGAAGATCGAGTTCCGCGTCGTGGCCAAGGACTCGCGCGGCACGCTGGGGGCGGACGGCGCGGCCGTGACGCTCGCCGCGGCACCGCCGCCGCCCGGCGGTCCCGGCGGCCAGAGCCCGGACTGGCTGGTCGTGCACTACAACCGGCCCGCGGGCGACTACGCGGGCTGGGGCCTGCACGTGTGGGGCGACGTCGAGCAGCCCACCGAGTGGACCTCGCCGCGGCCGTTCAGCGGCGAGACCCCGTTCGGCCGGTTCGCGTGGGTCAAGCTCAAGCCCGGCGCCAAGCAGGTCGGGATCATCACGCACAAGGGTGACGAGAAGGACGGCGGCGACCGGTTCGTCGACCCGTCGGTCACCCCGCAGACCTGGATCAACCAGGGCCAGGACGCGCTGCACCCGAGCGAGACCGCGGCCACCGGCAAGGTCACCGTGCACTTCCAGCGCCCGTCCGGCGACTACGCGGGCGCCGCGGTGCGGATCGCGGGTCAGCCGGACGTGCCGCTGACCGGCCGTGACGCGTTCGGCGCGTTCGCCGACGTGCCCGCGACAGCCACCCCGCTCGACTTCAGCGTGGTGCAGGGCTCGACCGCCGTGGTGTCCGGGACGCTGACCGGCGCCCGGGCCTGGACCCGCGAGGGCCAGACCAAGGTGTACGCCAGCCTGGCCGCCGCGGAGAACCGCGCGGTGATCCACTACTCGCGGCCGGACGGCGACTACACCGACTGGGTGCTCTACCACTGGACCGGCTCGCTGGTGCCGAGTCCCGGGTGGACCCAGTCGCGTCCGGCCGACGGCACCGACGGATTCGGCATCTATTGGTCGGTCGCGCTCGAACCGGGCGCGCCGGGGCTGAGCAACATCATCCACAAGGGCGACACCAAGGACCCGGGCGCCGACCAGTTCCTCGACGTCGGCGGCACGGGCTACGAGGTGTGGTTCGTCTCCGGGTCGGCCCGAGCGGACGGCGGCGCGTCGTACGTGCTGCCGCCGTCCACCGCGCCCGCCGCCGACGCCGACCTGAGCAAGGCCAAGGCCATCTGGGTCGACAAGGACCGGCTGGTGTGGGACGTCCCGGCGATCGCGTCGGACGGCTACCACGTGCGCTACGACGCCGAGGGCAAGATCACCCTCACCGACGGCCGGGTCCAGGGCGGCAAGTACCTGCGGCTCCAGGCGGACGGGGCGCTCACGGGCGAGCTCGCCGCGAAGTTCCCGCACCTGTCCGGGAAACCGGTGTTCAAGGTGCGCGCGTCCGACGCGGGCCGGATCGACGAGGCACTGCGGGCCCAGCAGGCCGCCGTGCACGTCGACTCGAACGGCGCGACCCGGCACGCCACGGGCACCCAGCTCGCGGGCGCGCTCGACGGCCGCTACGGCGTCGAGGCGGCGAAACTGGCCTATGGGCCGACATTCGACCGCGGGAAGGTGACCGCCCGGCTGTGGGCGCCGACCGCGAAGTCGGTGAAGCTGCGGCTGTTCGACACCGCCGTGCCCGCGCGGGACGCGCAGCCGCGCCAGGTCGTGGACCTGCGCCGCGACGACAAGTCCGGCTCGTGGTCGGCGGACGGGAACTGGAAGGACCGCTACTACCAGTTCGAGATCACCGGCTGGTCGTCGCCGGAGAACAAGTTCCGCACCGTCGTGGTCACCGACCCGTACTCGGTGTCGCTGTCGGTCGACTCGACGCACTCGCAGTTCGCCGATCTGCGCGACGGCGCCACCATGCCCGCCGACTGGGGCAGGCAGGTGGCCAAGGGGCTCGACGGCGACCCGACCGAGCACGGCATCACCGAACTGCACGTGCGGGACTTCTCCATCGCCGACGACAGCGTGCCCACGGCCGAGCGCGGCACGTACAAGGCGTTCACGCACCGCGACTCGGTGGGCATGAAGCACCTGAAGTCGTTGGCGGAGGCCGGGTTGGACACGGTGCACCTGCTGCCGACGTTCGACATCGCCAGCATCCCGGAGCGCCGGGCCGACCAGCAGCGCCCGAACTGCGACCTGCCCGCGCTGCCGCCGGACTCGCCGAGCCAGCAGGAGTGCACAGGTGCGGCCGCCGCGCGGGACGGCTTCAACTGGGGCTACGACCCGCTGCACTACGACGTGGTCGAGGGTTCCTACGCCACCGACGACGCCCAATCCGGCCACGCGCGGGCAAAGCAGTACCGCGAGATGGTGAAGTCGTTGCACGACAACGGGAACCGGGTCGTGGTGGACGTGGTCTACAACCACACCACCGCCTCCGGCGACGCGCCGAACTCGGTGCTCGACCGGGTCGTGCCCGGCTACTACCAGCGGCTCAACCTCGACGGCACGGTCGCGAACTCCACCTGCTGCGCCAACACCGCGACCGAGAACGCGATGATGGGCAAGCTCGTGGTCGACTCGGTGCTGCGGTGGGCCCGGACGTACAAAGTGGACGGTTTCCGATTCGACCTGATGGGCCACCACCCGAAGGCGAACATCCTCGCCGCGCGGGCCGCGCTCGACACGCTCACCGTGGCGCGCGACGGCGTGGACGGCACGAAGATCCGTATCTACGGTGAGGGCTGGGACTTCGGCGAGGTCGCGGGCAACGCGCGGTTCGTCCAGGCCACCCAGGCGAACATGGCGGGCACCGGCATCGCCACGTTCAGCGACCGCCAGCGCGACGCCGTGCGCGGCGGCGGCCCGTTCGACGACGACCCGCGGGTGCAGGGCCTGGCCTCCGGGCTGGCGGGCGACCCCAACGGCTCCCCCGCCAACGGCGACGCCGCCGCCCAGGCCGCGCGACTGGTCGAGTACAGCGACCTGACCAAGCTCGGCATGGCAGGCAACATGGCCGACTTCCGATTCCGCTCGACCGCGGGACCGGTGGTCACCGGCAGGCAGGTCTCCTACAACGGCTCCCCCGCGGGCTACACGGGCGCACCGAACGAGGTGATCACCTACTCCGACGCCCACGACAACGAGACCCTGTTCGACGCGCTCGCGCTCAAACTCCCCACGGGGACGTCGATGGCCGACCGGGTGCGCATGCAGAAGCTCGCGCACGCGCCGGTGCTCCTCGGCCAGGGCCAGCCGTTCCTGCTGGCGGGCAGCGAGTTCCTCCGGTCCAAGTCACTCGACCGCAACAGCTACGACTCCGGCGACTGGTTCAACCGCTACGACCCGTCCTTGCGCGACAACGGGTTCGGGCGGGGTCTGCCGCCCGCGGCGGACAACCGGGCGAAGTGGCCGTTCATGGGTCCCGTGCTCGCCACACCCACCATCAAGCCCTCGGCGGCCGACATGCGGGCGTCGGTGGACGGCACCCTGGAGTTGCTGCGCATCCGCCAGTCCTCCCCACTGTTCACCCTGAACGACGCCGCGCTGGTGCAGGCGAAACTGTCGTTCCCGGCGGCCGACTCCGGGCTGATCGTGGCCTACCTGGACGACACCGCTGGCGCGGACCTCGACCCGAACCGGCGCGGCCTGCTCGTGGTGATCAACCCGTTCCCGCAGGAGAAGACAGTCCCCCTCCCCGCCGACGGCTGGACACCGCACGCCACGAGCGCGGACGCGCAGCGCACCACGCTCACCGGCACCTCGGCAGCCGTCCCGGCGCGGTCGGTGGTGGTGCTCTCCCGCTAACACGCTGACGTAGCGCGAAAGGTGGCCACCGACCCCGTGT
Organism: Actinokineospora sp.; assembly: GCF_052390155.1. Classification (NCBI taxonomy): domain Bacteria; kingdom Bacillati; phylum Actinomycetota; class Actinomycetes; order Pseudonocardiales; family Pseudonocardiaceae; genus Actinokineospora; species Actinokineospora sp. The sequence continues at coordinate 45,488 of NZ_JBQTHF010000066.1, forward strand.
CGGTGGCCACCTTTCGTGTTGACAGGAGGGTTGACGGTCAATTCCGCCCCCCTTGACGTGCCCGAGTGCCTGCCCGTAGTTCGTGGTAGCTCGAAGCGAAGGCTGTCCACCAGCTTCGAGGATCGGTCGCGATGATCGCTTGCGCTAGTTGTTTGCCAGAGTCGGTCCACAGTGACTCGATCGAGGTGTCACGCCATGGTTTGGTGGCGTATCCGCGAGTTTCATACTCGGCAGCTTGCAGCAAGGTCTCTATCTTGTCCGCGTCATGGGCAACCCTCGACTCAAGCGTTTCTGTCGCCTCGTACTCCGCGGTGATTTCTTGGAAGACCTTCGCGATCTCGTCAGGCATACCTGAGGTTTGGTGAGCTGTCACGGCTTCTGGAACTGCCGTGGTGACGTAGGCGCGGCCAACAGAGGGGACATCCCCTATGCGCGTTTCATGGACGTCGTGCATTAGACATAGGGCGGCTGTTCGGCCAGGGTCGGCACCCTCCAGTCCCGCTAGAGCGATTCCGACGAGTCCGACCCGGAACGAGTGTTCTGCCACGGTTTCTGGCTGTGCAATGCCCAGTAGCAGCCAGCCAGAGCGCGGAATGTTCTTGAGGTGGCCAGTTTCGAACAGAAAGGCCGCCATGCCGGTCAGCGGGTGAGTCTCGCCGGGCGGGATTGGCAGGCTTGCCTGACCGCTTACATACACACCGCCTCCGGCTTGGCTGCGAACGAACCCCTCTTCACGCAGGATCCGTACTGCGGAACCGATCGTTGCCCGCGTCACGCCGAAGAACTTTGCCAGCTCGTCTCCGGTGGGCAACTGCGCCTCGGGCTCAAGCTCGCCAGAGAGGATCGCCGCCCGAATGGATGCGGCTATCTGGATGTACGGGCTTCGGGGGTCTTCAGGGTTGATCGGCTGCATGAACCAAGCGTACCTGCTTAGACAAGTTCGCCACCTGACTAAGCCAACCCTTGACATGATGCGTATGCAGCCTCACTACGTGCGGCAGCCGGCACGGCCGAATCAGGCGGTGAGTTGACCAGCGAAGTCGAATTCGCCGTCGGCGACTCCGGCGAGGAAGGCGGTCCACTCTCCTTCATCGAACCGCAACTCGACCGTGGTGGTGAGCGATGTGACGAGGGTATCGGTGCCGATCTTGGTGATGGTGGCGACCCCGTTCGTGCTGGTCAGACCGCCGTTGCGCGCGTCGCGAACGAACGTCGCCCACGCGGGGTGCCAGAAGGCGATCGTGCCGGCGGCGGGGTGCTTGCTGTGTCGGATGAACACGCTGTCGGCATCCGGTGCGACCTCGACGCAGTTGCCGGTGGCGGTGCTGTAGCTGCTCTTGCGCCATCCGGTGCGGGTGTGTTTTGTCGGGGAGTCGGTGTTCATCGCAGGTCCTTGATCACGTCGTGGATGAGATCCAATGATTCTCGCGGAGGCAGTGCCTTGCTTTGCACGGAGGCCACGGCGTGGAGGTAGCTGCGGATCACGCCGCCGCGCTCGTGCACTGTCCAGGATGTCATCCCGTCGACGTAGACGGCTTCGGGATCGGTCTCGTCCGGCCACTGGATGATCACGAATGAGTCACCGAGTGCGGCGTGGGCGTCGGCGGCGAACGGGACGACCTGCACTGTGACGTCGTGCTCGCGGACCACGCGGGTGATGTGGCGCAGTTGCTCGCACAGGATGGCGGGGCCGCCGATTTGCTGGTGGATGGCGGCTTCGCCGACGATCGCAGTCACCCGCAGGCCCTCGCTGAGCCGGCGCTTGCGGCGCATCCGCAGTTCCAGGTAGCGATCGATGTCGGCGACGCGCACATGTGGTGATCCTGCGGTGATGATCCGCTCGGCGTAGTCACGGGTCTGGAGCAGGCCGGGGATGACCGCGCCTTCGTAGGTGCGTATCCAGGAGGCGTCGGCTTCCAGTTCGATGAGCATCTGCACGGCTTCGGACAGGATGTCGCCGTAGTCCTGCCACCAGCCGGGTTCGTCGGCTTTGCGGCGCAGCGTGTCCAACTGGGCGGCCACCTCGGCTGGAATGCTCAGCACATCCACGGTCCGCGCCAGCACTCCCTGAGACACCTTGGCCTTGCCCGACTCGATCTTCGACCACGTGCCCTGATGGATGCCGACCTGGGCGGCCAACTCGGTGCCGGACAGGCCGCTGTGCTGCCGGTAGGTGCCCAGGCGGGTCCCGAGACGGCGACTGCGCACGGTTGGTCGCATCGTGTCCCTCCGCTCCCTCGTGTCCATGTTCCCTGCTGTTACGCACGGTGACCGACACGATCACCCGTTCGGACCACTTCCGCGCTGTACATAATGTCGAGCATTATGCCTAACATGGATGCCGTGCCGCAGAGCACAAGATAGCCCGCCTGGCGATCACCGTTCGCCAGGACCCCAGCCCCGGCGGAGCCGGGCCCGACCCCCGACCGGGCCCGGCTTCGCCGGTACCACCAACCGACCCGCACCGTGGGCCGGTGCGGCAAAGCGGAGAGCGGATATGTGGCGAACGCGACGCAAACCCGGACAGTGGGTCGCAGCATGCCGGGATGTCTCCGGCCGACGCCGGGAGATCCTCGTCCTGCCCACCGACGACGGTCGGGTGGCGCTGGTCTTCCCGCCGGGCGAGATCGCTGTCCTGGAGCCGTTGCAGGCCGGTCGCCTACGCGCCGCCCTAAGAGACGTGGTATTCGCGCTGGGCGACCCCGACACCCTCGATCAGCACCAGCAAGCCATCCCGACCGTACGGGCAAGCGCATGAGCGCCGCTGCGCAGGCAACCGACGGCTGGCCCGGTGGCCACCAGAACCCGAAGGAACCGCTACCGATGGAGCAACCCGTGACAACCGCACTCACGCGACCGGACCGGCCGCGCCAACTCGACGACCACGACCACGACCACGACCAGCGGACGCACCGCCACCCACTGGACGAGTTCGTGTCTGATCCCTCCGACTTGACGCCGATATGCGACGAGCGGAGATTCGCCGCGATCCTGGAGGAAATGGTGGCCGACGAGGCACCCCGACTGTTCGCGGTAGTGCAGGAATACGGCGACCGCGTCGACGGCCGTATCGCCGCGTGGGGCATGGCCTTCGCCGACCACGCCGAAGTCGTCTCGGTCACCCGCGGGCTGCGGATGAGCCTGCACGCCCCGGACGACGCGCTGCGCCTATACAAGTTCGGCAGCCACATCCGGGCTCGCCTCGTGTGGTTCAACCCGGATGCGGCCACGCCCATTGACGATGACGACGAGGCCGCCTGAACGGGGCACGCCCGGTGTCCGGGGATGGCGCGCCGTCGCTGCCGGGACTGTTCCGGCCGCTCCTGCACGCCATCCCAGACACCCAGCGCTACACCAACTTCGGCGGAGGATCGTGCGGTGCGCCCACGCTCAGACGGACCGGCAGCGCCCTGCCCCACCCACCCTGCCAAGACTGCGAACGGATCATCTGCCCCAACCCGCAACCCGGCGGTACCGCTCTGAGCGCCTACGACGTCGCGGTGGCCGGGTTCCCGTCGGACAGCGACTGGACAGGATGGTGAGCCTTACCTACCTTCAACTAAGGTTAGGCTCACATAGCCTGGGAGGTGACGATGGAGTACGTGTTCAGCAGCGCGCTGATCGGCCTCCGGGAGGGGCTGGAGGCCGCGCTGGTGGTCAGCATCCTCATCGCGTACCTCGTCAAGACCGGCAGGCGGGCCGAGTTGCGGTGGGTGTGGCTCGGGGTGGGCATCGCGGTCGCGCTGTCGGTCGGCGTCGGCGCGGTGATCACCTTCACCGCGGCGAACCTCAGCTTCGAGCAGCAGGAGATCTTCGGCGGCGTGATGTCGCTGGTCGCGGTGGCGTTCGTGACCGGGATGATCTTCTGGATGCGCCGCACGGGACGCCGGATCGCGAGTGAGCTGCGCGGCAAGCTGGACAGCGCGGTGGAGATCGGGGCGGTCGCGATCGTCGTGCTGGCGTTCCTGTCGGTCGGTCGGGAGGGCCTGGAGACCGCGGTGTTCTTCTACGCCGCGGCCGAGTCCGCCGGGAACAACGGCGGGCCGCTGGTCGGCTTCCTCATCGGGCTCGTGGTGGCCATCGCGCTCGGGTGGGCCATCTACCGGGGTGCCCTGCGCATCGATCTGGCCCGGTTCTTCACCGTGACCGGCGTGCTGCTGGTGTTCGTCGCCGCCGGGGTGCTCGGGTACGGCCTGCACGACCTGCAGGAGGCCGCCGTGCTGCCCGGACTGAACACCCTCGCCTTCGACCTGTCCGGCCCGATGCCCGAGGACTCCTGGTACGGCGCCCTGCTCAAGGGCATCTTCAACTACTCCGCGCGCACCACCGTCGTCCAGGCGGTCGCCTGGATCACCTACGTGGTCGTCGTGCTCGCCTTCTTCCTCCTGCCCGGGCGCACACCCGCGCGGGAGGCCGTCCCCGCTCGTTCCCGAGGAGAGAACCCGTGACCGGATCCACCATTCGCGCCGCCCTGACCGGGGTGGTCGGGCTCGCCGTGCTGGCGACCGCCTGCGGCACCACGGACACCTCGGCGGCGGGCGGGCCGATCGCCGTGGAGGCGAAGGACGACGCCTGCGGGGTCGCGCGCGCCGAGGCCGACGCGGGCACGATCACCTTCGAGGTGAGCAACAAGGGCAGCCGGGTGACCGAGTTCTACCTCTACGCCGAGGGCGACCGGATCATGGGCGAGGTGGAGAACATCACCCCCGGGCTGACCCGCAGGCTGATCGTCGAGGTGCCCGACGGCGGCAAGTACCAGACTGCGTGCAGGCCCGGCATGAAGGGCGACGGCATCCGCGCCGACTTCACCGTCAAGGGCGGCGCCGCCCGGCAGGCCGACACCGACGCCAAGCTGGGCGAGGCGACCCGCAGCTACCAGCGCTACGTCGGCTCCCAGGCCGACACGCTGCTGGTGAAGACCCGGGAGTTCGTCGACGCGGTCAAGGCGTCCAAAGTGGACGAGGCGAAGGCGCTGTTCCCGGTGTCGCGCACGTACTGGGAGCGGATCGAGCCGGTCGCGGAGAGCTTCGGCGACCTCGACCCGAAGATCGACGCCCGGGAGGCCGACCTGGAACCGGGCGCGGAGTTCACCGGCTTCCACCGGCTGGAGAAGGACCTGTGGGTCACCGGCCTGCAGGCCGACTCCCCCGCGATCGCCGACCGGCTGATGGCCGACGTCACCGAGCTGGTCGGGCTCGCGAAGACCGTCCAGCTCACCCCGCTGCAGCTCGCCAACGGCGCCAAGGAGCTGCTCGACGAGGTGGCCACCGGCAAGATCACCGGCGAGGAGGACATCTTCTCGCACACCGACCTGTGGGACTTCCGGGCCAATGTGGACGGATCGCAGGCGGCCGTCGCGGCGCTGCGCCCGGTGGTGCAGGAGCGCGACGCGGCGCTGGCGACGACGCTGGACGAGAAGTTCAAGGCGGTCGACCAACTCCTGGAGGCCCAGCGCAGTGGTGACGGCTTCAAGTCCTACACCGATCTGACCGACGCCGAGATCAAGGCGTTCGCCGCGGCCGTGGACGCGCTCGGCGAGCCGATCAGCAAGGTGGCCGAAGTGGTGGCGCAGCGATGACCGAGCAGGCGGCCGAGACGCCCGTGTCGCGCGAGCGGGTCTCCCGGCGCAGGGTGCTCGGTCTGGCGGGCGCCGGGGCCGCGGTGGCGGGGGTGGGCGCCGCGGTCGGCGTGCTCGCCACGCGCGACCCGCGGGTCCAGAACGCGGCGGCGAGCACGGCCGGGCCGGTGCCGTTCCACGGCGAGCACCAGGCGGGCATCGTCACCCCCGCGCAGGACCGGATGCACTTCGTGGCGTTCGACGTGACCACCACCAGGCGGGCCGAACTGGTGGCGCTGCTCAAGGAGTGGACCGCGGCGGCCGAGCGGATGACGGCCGGTCAGGAGGCCAGGGAGAACGGTGCCGTCGGCGGTCTGCCCGAGGCCCCGCCCGCGGACACGGGCGAGGCGTTGGATCTGTCCGCGTCGGCGCTCACGCTGACCATCGGCTTCGGCCCGTCACTGTTCGACGGCCGGTTCGGCCTGGCCGACAAGCGCCCGGCCGCGCTGATCGACTTCCCCCGCTTCCCCGGCGACGACCTGGACCCGAACCGCTCGGGCGGCGACGTCTGCGTCCAGGCGTGTGCCAACGATCCGCAGGTCGCGGTGCACGCGATCCGCAACCTGGCCCGGATCGGCTTCGGCAAGGTCGCGGTGCGCTGGTCGCAGCTCGGGTTCGGCCGGACGTCGTCCACCTCGACCACGCAGGTCACCCCGCGCAACCTGTTCGGCTTCAAGGACGGCACGAACAACCTCAAGGCGGAAGACCCCGCCGCCCTGGCCCAGCACGTCTGGGTGGACGCCGCCGGGAGTCCACAGTGGATGGTCGGCGGCACTTACCTGGTGGCGCGCCGGATTCGGATGCACATCGAGATCTGGGACCGCACGTCGCTGACCGAGCAGGAGGCCATCGTCGGGCGCGCCAAGGGAACCGGCGCCCCACTGGGCCAGCGCGACGAGTTCGACCAGGTCGACATGCACGTCCTCGGCCGCGGCGGCGAGCCGCTGGTGCTGCCCGAGTCACACATCCGTCTGGCCGCCGCCGACAACCTCAACGGCGCCAAGGTCCTGCGCCGCGGCTACAACTTCACCGACGGCTCCGACGGCTACGGCCACCTCGACGCCGGCCTGTTCTTCGTGTGCTTCAACCGGGATTCGCGCACGCAGTTCGTGCCGATGCAGCAGGCACTGTCCAGTAAGGACGTGATGATGGAGTACCTGGAACACACAGGTTCTGGCCACTTCGCCTGCCCCGCGGGCACCCGACCAGGCGGCTACTGGGGCGAAACGCTGTTCACCTGAGTCACCAGCAGTCGCGCGGCCGCCTTGGCCGCGTCCGGCACCCCCGGCGCCGCCTCCAACGCGCCATCGGCCAACCCACCGTCCAGCAGCAGGGTGAGCCCCAACGCCACGGCGTCCGGGTTCGACGCGCCCGCCCGCTCGGCGAGGTCACGCACCCACGCGCGCACCGCACGCTTGTGCCGCACGGTCCGCCGGTGCACGGGACTGCCCGCGGCCGATTCGGCGGCGGCGTTGAGGAACGCGCAGCCGCGGTAGCCCTCGCGTGCGCACGCGGTGCGCAGCGCGTCGAACAGGCCGACGAGTTGGTCGGCGGGGGCGGGGCCCGCGGCCTCGGCGGCGGCGCGCAGCTGGCCCTGCCAGACGGTGTCGACCTTGTCCAGGTAGGCCAGGACGAGGTCGTCCTTGCGCGGAAAGTGCTTGTAGAACGTCGCTTTGGCCACGTCGGACTCGGCGATGATGGTGTCCACCCCGACGGCCCGCAGGCCGTGCGCGTAGAACAGCCGGAACGCGGTCTCCGTGATGCGGTCCCGCGCGCTCCCCCGCGCCGTCTCGGTCGTCATCCGCTCAGTGAAGCAGACAGACCTGTCTGCTACGTTGGCGACGAAATAGACAGACCTGTCTGTGAGGGAGAGTTCGATGAAGATCGGCGTACTCGGCACCGGGATGGTCGGCAGGGCGATCGCCGGACGGTCGGCCGAACTCGGCCACGACGTCCGAGTCGGCACCCGGGACGTGGCGGCCACTCTCGCCCGCACCGAGTCGGACGGCTACGCGGCCTGGGCGCGCGACCACGGCGCGGTCACCCTGACCACTTTCGCCGACGCGGCCGCGCACGCCGACCTGGTGGTCAACGCGAGCGGCGGCGGCGTCAGCCTGGAGGTGCTGGCCCAGGCGGGCGCGGCCAACCTCGACGGCAAGGTGCTGCTCGACGTCGCCAACCCGCTCGACTTCTCCGCGGGCTTCCCGCCCACCCTGTCGGTCAAGGACACCGACTCGCTCGGCGAGCAGATCCAGCGGTCGTTCCCCGGCGCGCGGGTCGTCAAGTCGCTCAACACGCTCACCGCCGACCTCATGGTGCGCCCCGCCGACCTCGCCGAGGCCGACCACACGATCTTCGTCGCGGGCGACGACGCGGCCGCCAAGGCCGTCGTCACCGGCCTGCTGACCGAGTTCGGCCACCGCGACGTGATCGACCTCGGCGACCTCGCGGGCGCCCGGGGCACGGAGATGCTGCTGCCGGTCTGGCTGCGGCTGATGGGCGTGCTCGGGACCGGGCAGTTCAACTTCAAGATCGTCCGCTAGCGAACGGGTCGGCGGGCGGGGTCGGCGCGGCCATCGGGGCCGCGTCGGTCAGGGGCTCGACGTTGCCGCGCAGGTCGGACAGGGCGGCGGAGGTGACGCAGCGGGCCGGGAACACCGCGCCCGCCGCCCGCCCCCGCACCGCCTCGACCGGCAGTTCCACCGCCGACGCGGCGAACACCAGGTTGCCGAACCGCCGCCCGCGCAGCACGCCCGGCTCGGCGAGCAGCAGCACGTGCGGGAACACCGCGGACAGGGTCGCGAGCACCCGCCGGGCGAAGTGCAGGCCGCGGCCGTCGGAAACGTTGACGAGGTAGGTGCCCCACGGCCGCAGCACCCGCGCGACGTCGCGGGTGAACTCGACGGTGGCCAGGCCGCCGGGCACGACGGCCCGCTCGAACGCGTCGAGCACGATCAGGTCGGTGCCCGCGTCCGGCTGCTCGCGCACACCGGCCCGCCCGTCGCCCACCCGGACCGCCAGCCCCGGTACGCCGTCCAGGTCGAGTTGGGTGCGCACCAGGTCGATCAGCTCGCCGTCGGCGTCGATCGCGAGTTGACGCGAGCCGGGGCGGGTCGCGGCGATGTAGCGGGGCAGGGTGCACGCGCCGCCGCCGATGTGCAGGGCGTCGAGCGGGGTACCCGGGGCGGCGACGCAGTCGATCACGTCGCCGATCCGCCGGACGTAGTCGAACTCCAGGTGCGTCGGGTCGTCCAGGTCCACATAGGACTGTGCGATCCCGTCGACGCTCAGCAGCCAGCCGTTGGCCCGGTCGAGGTCGGCCAGCAGCTCGGCCACGCCGAACCGCACGGGCCGCGACCCGGGCAGCGGACGGCGGATCATCGGGCGGGCCGCGGGATGGCGCCGTCGCGGGCAGGCGTGGGGACGTCGACCGGCCACGGGTACTTGATCCCCGCTCGGTTGTTGAGCACGACCACCCGCTCGTCGCCCCGCAACCGGCCGGAGTCGCGCGGCGCCGCGAAACACGCCGCGCCCTCCGGGCACCCGAACGCACCCTCGGCGGCGGCCAGTTCTCGATGCGCCGCCGCCCGGGCGAGGTCGTAGCGGGCGAACAGCGGCGACCCGCAACGGCACGTCCCCCGCACCACGCCCGCGTCGAAGGTGGCGGCGCACCGCGGGCACTCCAGAGGCGAGAGCACCGAGTAGGACACGCCGCCTCCTGCTGTCGTCGACCTGGAACCCCGGAAGTATCCCCGCTGGTCACCCGGACGGATCGCCGGACCGGTACCGAATCGGCGTAGGGTTGGGGATACCAACGATCGGGCCGGGACAGGAGCACCGACATGACGTCCGGTGATCCCCGCCGCGTGCACGACACCGCACGGACCTTCCTCGATTACCTCGTCGCGCCGCCGCGGGTGTCGCTCAAGCCCCCGGGTGCCGCGAAGGGACATTTCGACGGCGGCTGGTGGCCGCGCTCGCGGGAACCGGTGGCGGAGTTCTCCGCGCTCGTAGACCGACTGAGCGACCGGTTCGGCCCGGTCGACCGGATCGGCTACAACCCCGTCTCGTGGGACCTGGCCCCCGCGCGGCTCGTCGTGGCGGCCGACACGGTGCGGCTCGCGGGCTTCCGCGGCCTCAACCGGCACACCGTCATCCTGATCGGCCCCGACCTGCCCCGGCTGACCCTGCTCGTGGTGCCCGCGACCGTCGCCAAGGCCGTCGCGGACGCGACGCTCGCCCTGGTCGCGTCGGCGGCGAACACCGACGACGCTGCCGCGCTGTTCGCCGCGGGTGGCGTCGCCACCACCGTCTTACAGTGATCGACTTACGATGAGGACACCTACTCATGAGTCAGACCTACAACCAGCGACTGGCCACAGTGGAACGCGCGCTCGCCGCCGAGAACATCAAGCCCGGCAAGGGAAAGAACCTGTCCGAACTGGCGACCAAGGTGCTTGCCGCGCTTGACGGCATCCGTGAGGACGTGCGCTGACCCATCGGGTACCGCGACGCCGGACCGCCCTGGGCGGTCCGGCGTCGGGGTGTCCGCGGTCGCGGGCCGGGGCGCTTGCCGGGACGATCATTCACGAACCGGTCGGGCGGACTACACCGAAAGGCGGTATCGCCGGCAACTCCCGACGGGGTTGAGTGGCAGTTCGTCAATCACTGACGACCTGGCCCTGCGGATGCTTCTGGAGTTCCCGTGTCGCGTAGTCGCCGCGTGGCGTTGTTCGCCCTGGCACCCGTGGTGGTGCTCGGGCTCGCCGCCCCCGCCGCCGCCCAGCCCGTCACCCCGCCGCCCGCTCCGGTCGTCGTGCTCGACCTGCCCGACGCCGAAGCGGCGTCGCGGTCGGCGGTGGACCCGGCGCGGCGGATCGAGACCGTCCGCACGACCCGGCCGGTCGCCCCGGGCGTCACCCTGAGCTCGTTCGACTGGTACGAGCCCGGCGACGCGGGCGGCTGGGTGCGCGGCGACGCGCTCACCGTCGACCTCACCAAGGGCACCAGGGTCGACTACCTCGACCCTGGCCAGGTGTCCGCAGCCGCACCACTGTCCACACAGGCCACCGCGACCCGCGCGGTGGCCGCGGTGAACGGCGATTTCTTCGACATCAACAACTCCTCCGCGCCCGAGGGCGTGGGCATCCGCAACGGCACGCTGGTGAAGTCGGCCAACACCGGGCACCACCGGGCGGTCGGCGTCGACGCGGCCGGGATCGGCCGGGTCATGGAGGTCTTCTTCGACGGGACGCTGTCGCTGCCCGACGACCGGACCGCGCGGCTCACCCAGCTCAACAGCTCACGGATCGACTCCGGCGGCATCGGTGTGTTCAACCCCCTGTGGGGCAGCTATTCCCGCGGCCGGGCGGTGCTGGGCGCCCCGCGGGTGGCCGAGGTCGTGGTGCGGGCCGATGTCGTCGCCGAGGTCCGCCCGACCCCCGGCGCCGACCAGATCCCGGCCGACGGCTACGTGCTCGTCGGCCGCGAGGCGGGCGCCGACACGCTCGCCGCGCTCCGCCCCGGCGACCGAATCGGGGTCACCTACGCGTCGCGGACGAACGACGGCAGCGCCCCGAAGGCGGCCATCGGCGGCAACCAGCTCCTGATCCGCGACGGCGAGATCGTCGCCCCGGCCGACCCATTGCACCCGCGCACGGCGGTCGGGTTCTCCGCCGACGGCAAGAAGATGTTCCTGCTGACCGTGGACGGCCGCCAGGCGCCCTACCAGCTCGGCCTGAACCTGCGCGACATCGCCGCGATGCTCAAGGAGATGGGCGCGCACAACGCGCTCAACCTCGACGGCGGCGGCTCCTCGACGATGCTCGCGCGCGAACCGGGCACCGAGGCGGTGCGGGTCGAGAACCAGCCCTCCGACGGCGGCGAGCGCCCGGTGCCCAACGGGCTCGCGCTGTACGCGCCCGCGGGCAGCGGCACGCTCACCGGGTTCTGGGTGCGCACCGCGAGCGATCCCGCTGCCGCGCCGGGCACCGCGACTGTCCCAGGTGGACGGCCGGACCGCGTCTTCCCCGGCCTGTCCCGCGCCCTGGTGGCTCATGGCCACGACGAGACTTTCGGGCCCGCCGCGACGGGTCCGCAGGCATGGCAGGTAACCGGCGCGGCGGGCACGATCGGCGCGGACGGCGTCTTCCGCGCCACGCGGCCCGGAACCGCGAAGGTCACCGTGCGGCGCGGCGCCGTGCGCGGCGAGATCGACCTGACCGTCCTGGGCCCGCTGGCCCGCCTCACCCCCACCACCGCCCGGCTGAGCCTGCCCGCTCAGGACGCGACGGCCGCCGTGGGCATCGTGGGCTACGACGACAATGGCTTCACCGCGCCGATCGACCCCGCCGACCTGACCCTGGACTACGACCGCGGCCTGATCGACGTCGTCCCGACCGCGGCCGGAACCCTTGCGGTGCGGGCGATCGCGCCACTGGGCGCCGCGATCATCACCGCGCGCGTGGGTGATCGCGTCACCAAGATCCCGGTGACGGTCGGCCTGGCGGAGCGGACCATCGCGAGTCTGGACGACGGCGCGTCGTGGCGGTTCGGCTCGGCGCGAGCCACCGGATCGGTGACACCGGTCGCGCAGGGCCACACCGGGGCCGGGCTGAAGCTGGCCTACGACTTCACCCAGTCGACCGGAACCCGCACGGCGTATGCGGTCCCACCGACGCCGATCACGGTCCAGGGTCAGCCGCTGGCACTGGGGGCGTGGGTCTACGGCCACGGCAGGGGCGAGTGGACGGCGTTCACGGTGACCGACGGCCAAGGCCAGACCAGGTCGCTGTACGGGCCGTACATCACCTGGACGGGCTGGCGGTACCTGGAGGTCGCGGTGCCCACCGGGCTCGCGTTTCCCTTGCAGGTCAACCGGTTCTACACGATCGAGACGGCCGCGAACCGGCAGTACACCGGCGAGGTGCTGGTCGACGACATCGTGGCGAAGGTGCCGCCCGCGGTGGACATCCCGGCCGAGGTCCCGGTGGCGGACCGGGTGATCGTGCAGGACGGCACGGTCGCCGGGCGGCAGTGGCGGTTCGCGGTGCTGTCCGACGCGCAGTTCGTGGCGCGCGACCCGGACAGCGCCCTGGTGCGGGCCGCGCGCCGCACGCTGCGCGAGATCAAGGCGCAGCGGCCCGACTTCGTGGTGATCAACGGCGACTTCGTCGACGAGGCCGCCCCGGCCGATCTCACGCTGGCGCGCCGAATCCTCACCGAGGAACTCGGCGACGAGCTGCCCTGGTACTACGTGCCGGGCAACCACGAGATCATGGGCCCGGGCACGATCGACAACTTCCGCCGCGAATTCGGTGTCACGAACCGGAGTTTCGACCACCGGGGCACCCGCTTCGTGCTGCTCGACTCGTCCACCGGCACCCTGCGCGGCGGCGGGTTCGACCAGGCGGTGCTGCTGCGCGACCGGCTGGACGAGGCGCGCCGCAACGATTCGGTGAACTCGGTGGTGGTCATGGAACACCACCCGCCGCGCGATCCCACCCCGGCCAAGGGAAGCCAGTTGTCCGACCGCCGCGAGGCCGCCCTGGTCGAGCGGTGGCTCGCGGACTTCCGCCGGGAATCGGGCAAGGGCGCCGCGTTCATCGGCGCACACGTCGGGGTGTTCCACGCGTCCCGTGTGGACGGTGTGCCGTACCTGATCAACGGCAACTCGGGCAAGACACCCGCGGGCCCGACGACCGCGGGCGGCTTCTCCGGCTGGACCCTGCTGGGCGTCGACCCGGCCAGGTCCGACCGCTCCTGGCCGCGCAGGCCGGGCCAGCAATGGCTCGCCGCCGAAGTCCGCCCCCACGTCGACGCGCTCGCGATCACGGCCCCCACCACGATCCGATTCGGCGAATCCGCGCAGGTCACGGCCACTGTCACGCAGGGCACGCGCCAAGTCCCGGTCACCTACCCGATGAGCTACGACTGGTCCGGTTCGCCCAGCCTGCACATCGGTCCCTGGAACCAGATCCGCCCCTGGCACGCCGCCCGCCTGGACCCGGCGACCGGCGAGATCACCGCCCTGCGCCCGGCCACCGTCACCGTCGCGATCACCGTCAACGGCGTCACCCGACAGGCCACCATCCAGATAGCCCAGCGCGCCGCCGCCTGACCCGACCAGATCGCCGCGTTCCACCTGGCCGTCCTGGTGCGCGACGCACTCCGCGCCGCGCGGCGAGCGGACCTCCATGTGGTCCCCGCGGTGAACGTGCGGATCTCCACCGCGTGGCGTACCGCGCCGATCCCGGACGTGGTGGTCCTGAACCGCAAGCCGGTCGGGGCGAGCTTCGCAGCGGACGACCTGGTCCTGGCCGTGGAGATCTGGTCCCCCGGCAACCCGCGCGCCGAGCGGGAGACCAAGATGGCGGGCTACGCCGCGGCGGGCGTGCCGTTCGTGTGGACGATCGACCAGGGCGACGAACTCCGCGGCCCAGTGCTGACCGCGTACCGCCTGGCGGACGGCCAGTACGTGGCGGAGAACACCGTCCACCCCGCGGGCCCGGCGGCCATCACGGCCGCCCCGTTCCCGATCACCCTGGACCTGGCGGACCTCGACTCGTAGACCCCGCGGGCTATGCCGGGTTCACCTGGTAGCCGATACCGCGGACGGTGTAGATCATCGGCGGGTCGCGCAGCTTGCGGCGCAACTGGGCCATCAGCACGTCGAGCACGTTGGAGGCCGGGTCCACGAAGGGGTCCCAGCCGTGCGCGATCAGGTCGGCTCGGCGCACCGGGTGGCCCTGGCGCAGCACGAGCTGCTCCAGCACCGCGAACTCCTTGGCGGTCAACGTGAGCAGCACCCCGGCCCGGCGCACCTCGTGCCTGCCGAGGTCGAGTTCGAGGTCGCCGCAGCGCAGCACCGGGGGCGGGCCCGCGCCGACGCGCCTGCACAGGCTGCGGACCCGGGCCGCCAGCTCCGCCACCGCGAACGGCTTGACCAGGTAGTCGTCGCCGTGGGCGAGGCCGGCTATCCGGTCGGCGACGGCATCGCGGGCGGTCAGAAACAGGACCGGCACCACCGACCCGGCCGCCCGGCTGGCCCGCACGTAGGCCAGTGAGTCCCCCGACGGCAGCATCCGGTCGAACACGGCGCAGTCGTAGGAGTTGACCGCGAGCGCCTCGTCGGCGGCCGGGAGGTCGGCCACCGCGTCGACGGCGAACCCCGCCCCGCGGAGCGCCCCGCTGATGGCCACCCGAAGGTCGTCGTCGTCCTCGATGACCAGAACACGCACGAGTGCGGACAGTAGTGCCTCGGCCACCGCCCCCCGGCACTACCCCGCCGCGTGCCGCACGTCGGCGACGTGCAGGTCGCGCAGCTCGTCGGTGTCCGGGAGCCTGCCCAGGGTGCGCAGCCGCTGCGACTGGGCCTTGCGAATCCCCTCGAACAGCCGCCGCGCGTCGCGGGCGTTGCCGAAGTTGGGATCGTTCGCCACCCGGTCGAAGTACTCCAGCAGCACGGGTTCGGCGTCCTCGCCGAGCCGGTAGTCGCCCGCGGCGATCATGCGCCCGATGATCCGCAGCAGGTCATCGGAGCTGTAGTTCTCGAACTCGATGGTCTTGGAGAACCGGGACGCGAGGCCGGGGTTGGCGGCCAGGAAGTCCCGCATCTCCCCGGTGTACCCGGCGACGATCACGGCGACCTCGTCGCGGTGGTCCTCCATCAACTTGACCAGGGTGTCGATGGCCTCCTGGCCGAAGTCACCGCCGCTGCCCGCCTGCCGCGACAGGGTGTACGCCTCATCGATGAACAGCACGCCGCCCTTGGACTCCTCGAACACCACCGCCGTCTTCTCGGCGGTGTGCCCGATGTACTGGCCGACCAGGTCGCGCCGGGAAACCTCGCGGAACTGGCCGCGGGTGAGCACGCCGAGCGCCTTGAGGAGCTGGCCGTAGGTGCGCGCGACCGTGGTCTTACCGGTGCCGGGCGCGCCCGCGAAGATCAGATGGTGGCTCACCGTGCCGACCGACAGCCCGGCCCGGCGTCGCCACTCGTTGACCTGGATCTCGTCGACAACCGCCCGCACCTCGGCCTTCACCGCGGGCAGCCCGACCATCCCGTCGAGCTCGGCGAGCAGGTCGTCCAGCCCGCCGTCGCCGCTGCCCGCGCCCGCGGGCCGCTCGTCCGGCTCGATGATCGTGGGCGACGCGCCCGGCGCCACCGCGATGCCCGGTTCGGCGGTGTTGTCCACATGGCACGCCTCGACCAGGCCCGCGCAGCCCGCGCCGAACGCGATGCCGACACCCTGCACGTCGTGCACCGACGTGCGCCGGATCGTCGGCCTGCTCTGGTGCGCGACCGCGATGCCCTCGTGCCCGGTCCGGGAGATGTCGCAGCCCTCGATGACCGGCCGGGCGAACTGGTAGACGTAGATGCCGCGGTGCCCGCAGCCCGATACCGTGCAGTCGGCAATCTCTGGATCGGCGCCGAGCCCGACGGTCAGGCCGTCGCCCGACACGTCCGCGATCGAGGTCCCGACGATCTGCCCGGACGAGCTCTCCACCGCGATCCCCTGCTCGGCGCCGGAGATCGCGCAGCGGCTCACGACGAACCGGCGGCAGCCGCGCACGCTGATCGCGGGCCCGAGCCGGGCGCCGACTGTGCAGCCCTCCACGGTCAGCTCGACGTCATCGGCGAGGATCGCGGCGGCGTTGGCCCGCACCTCGATCCCTTGCAGCGTCAGCGATCCGCCGCGCACGCGGAGCACGGGCCAGTCGCCGCCGGTGCCGTCGAGCACGACCGTCGCGCCCTCGAACGCGCGCAGCGTCAGCCGCCGGTCCACCAGCTCGAAGGTCTCCGCGTAGGTACCCTCGGCGACCGAGACCACCCCGCCGTCCGGCGCGCCGGTCAGCGCGTCGCCGATCGTCGGGTACGCGCCGTGGCGCCCCGGCGCCACCAGCAGGGTCCGCGCGGCGGCAGCGGTCATCAGCCCGCCCTCTCCATGAGCCAGCCGCGGTCGGCGGCCTTGACCCCGGCCTGGAACCGGCTGCGCGCGCCGAGCCGGTTCATGATGTCGGCGACCATGCGCCGCACGGTCCGCACCGACACCCCGAGCCGCGCGGCGGCCGACTCGTCGGTGTTGCCCGCCGAGAGCAGCGCGAGCAGCTCGCGCTCGCGCAGCCCCAACTCGGCGGCCTCCGGCAGGTCGGACGCGGTGAGCGGGACGGCGGTCAGCCACACCCGCTCGAACAGTTCGACGATCGTGGTGACCACGCTGGGCAGCCGGAACACCGCGATGCCCGCCGCCCCGAGACCTGCCCGCTCGGTGGGCAGCACGGCCAGCGTGCCGTCGATGACCAGCGCGTCCGCGGGCACCTCGGCGACCGTGCGGGTGTCGGCGCCCGCCAGCGACAGCGTGCCGAGTTGGGTGCCCAGCACCGGGGCCGTGCGCGCCGTGTCGGGCACCACGACGCGGTACCGCACGCCGCGGCGCAGGTTCTCGTGGTCGATCCGGCGCACGGCACCGATCGGGTCCTTCGACGCGACCGCGCGCGAACTCATCACCAGCACCTCCCGCGTGGCCGCGGCCAGCAGCGCCTCGACACCCGCGCTGGACGGACCTGGCGCGGCGCGGCCGACCGGCAGCACGCTCACCTGACGCACCGAATCTATTGCGAGCGCGTTCATCCGGGGAACCCTCCGATCGGAAGCGATGCGGCCACGCCGGTCAGGTGCGTGCCGTCGAGCCGCACGAGGCGGACACCGCGGGCGGCGGCGAGGTCGGTCATGGTGGCGACGGCGCCGTCGAGGGCCGCCTCGGTGGTGGCCGCGAGCCGGAGCGCGGCGGTGACGGTCGGCTCGCCGGGGCCGGACCGGGCGCCCAGGGTCACCGTGGCCGACACGCTCGCGGCCCGCGCGAGCAGGTCGGCGACGAGCCTGCGCGCGTCCCGGTCGGAGAGCCGCTGCCAGCCGTGCAACTGGAAGCAGGTCTGCGACACCGCGCCGGTCCGCCAGAAGCCCCAGTCCTCGCGGACTTCGGTGCGACCCCCGGTGACGTGGCCGAGCGCGGCGATGGTGGCCAGCGCGGCCTCCTCCGGCAGCGGGTCGGTCGGCACGCCCGCCCGCTTGAGCGCGCGCAGCACGCGGCGCAGTCCGTTGCGCAGGGCCAGGGTCAGCTCGTCGTCGGCGGCCGTCTCGACGGTGCGCACCGCGTGCACCGCGAGCCACACGCGCGTCGGGCGGTCGGCGCGGACGCTGCCGTGGAACACCGTCTGGACGCCGAACTCGTGCGGCAGGCCCTCGGCCGACGGCAGCAGCGCCGCGGGCGAGGGCAGCGCCCCGATCGGCGCGGACTCGCTCACGCGCGGCCGGACCATCGCGGTCAGGCCGCCCGTGTGGCTGATCACCATCACGGGTCCCTGGCCGGTCTCGACCGTGCCGACCGTCGAGCCGGGCAGCAGCAGCGCGAGCAACGCCTTGGCCTTCCCGTTCTCGGGCAGGTCGCGGCGGCGCGACCGGAGCAGGTAGCGGCAGCCCAGCGCGGCCAACTCGTAGAGCCAGCGGCCGCGGAGGCGGACTGTCGTCGACGCGATCAGCAACGCCGCGCCGACCGACACCCCGGTCAGCACCGGCCACGGCTGGCGTACGCACAGCACGACCCCGACCACCGCGACCTGCCAGCAGATGACCTGGATCAGGTCGAGGTGCTCGACGAAGTCGGCGACCCGGTTGCCCTGCGGGGTGGCCCGCCGTTCGGCGGGCGCGACCGGCGGCGCGACGCGCGGCGGCAGCGGCGGCGCCGCGATCAGCGGCAACTGCACGGTGTGCGCGTCGGCGACGCGCAGGGCGGCGGGCCGGGCGACGGCCGCGGCCGTGCTCGCCGCGGCGGACACCACCCGCACCGTGGGCACCGGCGCGGGCGCGGCGAGAACCGGCGCGACGGTCTGCTCGCCCGCCACGTCCAGCGTCCCGGAAATCGCACCGGTCTGGCCCGCCTGCTGGTCACGTCTGTCCACAGTGGTCCCTCCTCACGCGACTCTCGGCCCGGCGGCCGATTCGGAGCGGTCCGCGCGCGGCGCCGCGCACGCCAGATCGCGAACGAGCGGATGCAGGCCGTAGCGGTCCGGCGCGGACTGGGTCAGCAGGTGTCGGTCGAGCAGGTCCTCCAGGACCCGGTACGCCTGCGGCTCACCGGTTCCGGCGGCCTCGGCGGCGGCCGCGACGTCGATCTCGCCGGACAGCGCGGCCAACACGGCCAACATCCGCCGCGGCGGCGCGTCGAGCGTGCGGCAGTACTCCGCGAGCCGGGCCGTCGCCGCGCTCAGCTCGGCCGCGCGCCCGCCGTCCTCGGCCAGCCGCGCGACGAGCCTGCCCACCGTCCACGTGGGACGGCCGCGGAGCCGGGCCGCGGCGGCCCGCAGCGCCGCGGGCAGCCCGCCGCACAGCCGCACGACCTCGGCGACCGCGTCCGGCTCGGCGTCGGCCCGCCAGTCCCCCGCGACCGCGCGGAACAGTTCGGCGGCCTCCTCGGCGGCGGGCGGGTCGAGGGTGATCGCGCAGACCCCGTCGAGCGCGGGCAGCGCGCCGCGGGCGGTGACCAGGACCAGGCAGCCGGGGCTGCCGGGCAGCAGCGGCCGCACCTGCTCGGCGCACACCGCGTCGTCGAGCACGATCAGCAACCTGCGGCCGACCAACTCGGCCCGCCACAGGGCGGCCCGCGCGGCCAGGTCGCAGGGCAGGTCCTCGTCCCCGACACCGACCGCGCGCAGCAGCCGGTCGAGCGCGACCGCGGGCGACAGCGCGCCGCGCAGGTCGAGGTGGAGCTGTCCGTCCGGGTAGTCCGGGGCGAGCCGGTGCGCCAAGTGCACGGCCAGCGCGGTCTTGCCGACCCCGGGCATGCCGTCGATCACCGCGACGGGCACGCCGCCCGCCCGCGCCAGCGCGTCGAGCCGCGCCACCTCGGCGGCGCGGCCGGTGAAGTCCGGCACGTCGCGGGGCAGGTCACGGCGGGCGGGCCGGGTGCGCGCGGCACCGCGCAGCGCCGCCCGGTGCGCCGCGGCGAGATCCGGCCCCGGCTCGGCCTCCAGCTCCCCGATCAGCACCGCGCGGGCGCGCTCGTGCACCGCCAGCGCGGCGCCGGGCCTGCCCGCCTGGGTCAGCACCCGCACCCAGCGGGCCCACGGGCCCTCCCGCAGCGGGTCCTCGTCGGTCAGCGCGCGCAGCAGGTCGACGGCCTCGCGGACGCGGCCGAGACCGGCGTAGGTGTCCGCGAGCGACTCGCGCAGCTCCCGGTGCAGCTCCTCCAGCCAGGCGACCACGCCCGACCCCGAGTCCACCGGCAGGCCGTCGAACGGCCGCCCGCGCCACAGCTCCAGCGCCGCGGTGAACAGCTCGGCGGCGGCGGCCCCGTCCCCCCGCGCGAGGGCGAGCCGGGCGTCCGCGGCCAGCGCCTCGGCCCGGTCACCGTCCAGCTCGCCCGGGTCGACACGGAGCCGGTACGCGCCCGGCCTGCTGTCGATGCGCGGCCCGTCGACCGGGTCGGGCAGGGCCCGGCGGAGTTGCCAGATGTAGGTCTTGAGGTTCGCGTCTGCCGAGGTGGGCGCGGCCTGTTCCGGCCAAGTCGCCTCGATGAGCTGCTCAGTTCGCACCCAGGCGTTAGCGTGCAACAGGAGGGTGGCCAACACGGCCACCGGCTTCCTCGCCCGCATGTCCACCACACCGCCCGGGGCGTGCGCCTCGACGGGCCCGAGTACACAGAACAGGACCACCGGATCACCTCCGTCCATCGCGACCGGGGCGGCGCCCACCACGCCGTGACGCATACGATCGGCCCGGACACATGAGGTTTCGATGACATGAGGCGCACGGTGCGGGTGATGGTGGTCGAGGACGACGAGGATCTGCGGGTCGCCGTGTCCGCCGAGCTGCGCTCAGCCGGGCTCGACGTCGACTCCACCGCCGACATCGCGGGCGCGGACTCCGCCCTGCGCCACGGCCACTACGACTGCGTCGTGTTCGACCGGATGCTCCCCGACGGCGACGCGATCGACTACGTGCACGTGCGCAGACAGCACGGGTGGGGCGTGCCGGTGCTGTTCCTGACCGCGCGCGACAGCGTCGCCGACCGCCTCGCCGGGTTCGCCCACGGCGGCGACGACTACCTGGTCAAGCCGTTCTCCGTGGCCGAGATGACCGCACGGGTGCACACCCTGTGCAGGCGCGCGGGCAGCGGGCGCCCCTCGGTGCTGCGCCACGCCGACCTGGAGGTCGACTGCGCGCGCCGCGAGGCCCGCCGCGCCGGGGTGCTGCTCACCCTGTCGGACAAGGAGTTCGCCGTCCTGGAGCACCTCATCGTGCGGGCCGAGCAGGCGGTGGCCAGGGCCGAACTGATCGAGCACTGCTGGGACGCCGCCGCCGACCCGATGTCCAATGTGGTCGATGTGGTGGTCAAGCGGCTGCGCCGCAAGCTGCGCGAACCGGAGCTGATCCACACCGTGCGCGGCCGGGGCTATCGCCTGGCGGCCGCGGACCACGGCCCATGACCCGCTCGTCGGCCGATCGGCTGCGCAGGCTGCGCCTGCTGCTCACCCTGTTGTTCACCGTGATGAACGCGACAGGGTTGATCGTGTTCTCCTGGCTGGTCATCAGCGCGGACACCGACCAGCGCGAGCAGCGCCTCGACGGCGAGCTGCGCCGGGTCACCTCCACGGTCAACCGGCTGGTCCAGATCGACGGCGCCATCGTCACCGCCTACATCGGCGAGGACGAGCTCAACGACCAGTGTCCCCAGTTCGCGGTGCTGCCCGGCAGCGCGGGCGAGTTCCCCGGCCACTTCAGCGACAAGACGTGCGTGCCGGTCGACCCGGCGGTGCTGGGCGGTTTCGCCGTCGACGCGGCCGACTCGGGCACGCTGCTCTACGGCTACTCCCGCGGCACCGGGGGCCAGCTCGTCCGGGTCGGCGTCGAGCCGTTCCTCAACGACGCGGGCCAGTTCGTCGGCGCGGTGGTCGCGGTGAGCGACGCCGAACCGGCCCAGGCCGAGCACACCAGGCTGATGCTGCTGGTGGCGGGAAGCTGCGCGGTACTCATCGGCGCCCTCGCCCTCGCCGGGCACCTGCTGTCCGGGCGGGCGATCCGGCCCGCGGCCGCGGCGCTGGAGCAGCAGGAGATCCTGCTCGCCGAGACCGCGCACGACCTGCGCACCCCGGTCGCCGCGCTGCGGGCGCTGGCCGAGACCGCGCTGCGCAACCCGGCGCAGCGCGCCGACCTGCTGCCCCGCACGGTCCGGCTGGCCTCGCGGATGGGGTCGATCATCGACAGCCTGCTCGTGCGGGCCCGGCTCGCCGCGGGTGTCGACCAGCTCGCGATCCAGCCGGTGTGGCTCGACCAGCTCGTCGTGGGCGTGGTCGAGGAGACACCGGCGGACGGGGCCAACGTGACGGTCACCGCGGCGCCCACAGCCGTCCTCGTGGACCCGACCCTGGTGGAACGGGCGATCGGCAACCTGCTCGACAACGCCCTGCGCTACGGCCGCAGGCCGCACGAGACGGCCATCGTGCACATCACGGTGGCCAACGGCAGGGTCACCGTGGCCGACCACGGACCCGGAGTGGACGGCGAGCTGGCCGGGGAGGCGTTCGACCGTTTCCGCACCGGCAGCGGCTCGTCCGGGCTCGGGCTGTCGATCGTGCGGTGGGTGGCGCAGGCGCACGGCGGCACGCTCAGCGTCTACAACGCCGACGAGGGCGGGGCCATCTTCGAACTCGCGCTGCCGGTCGCCGACGGGTACTGAAATCCCGAATGGACCACTTCTGTATCGGATGGCCTACTGTAAGTGCCGTGAAGCAGAGGACTCCACAGGGGCCGTCCTCCTCGGGGAAGCGGGCGGGGGTCGCCACGATGCGGGTGTGGCGTGCGAAGGTGCCGGTCGTGCTGGTGGTCATCGCGTGCGTGACGGCGGTGACGGCCGCGGTCACCGGCGCGGCGAAGCCCGTTCCGGGGCTGCAGTTCCTGCCCCCGGGGCACTGGGTGTTCAACGTCGCGTTGCAGTCGGTGTTCCACATCGACGGCGCCACGACGAACATCGACGCGCAGACCGCGATCCCCGGCGACCCCGGCAGCCAGGTGGTCCAGGGCGACACCAGCAGCTACGTCGTCGGCCGGACCAGGATCTCCGAGTTCGGCAAGTCCAACCTGACCGTCGAGCAGACAATCACCCCGCCCAGCGACGAGGTGCCCGTCGCCGTCGAGATCGCGGGCGGGCCGTACCTGGTGTACCGCAACGCGGGCCAGGTCGTGCGGCTCGGCGACCCGTCGGTGACGCTGGCCGCGGGCGGCGTCCTCGGCGACCCGGTCGCCACCAGCGACGGCACCCTCTGGCTCTACCGCACCAGCTCCGGCCTGCTGTGCAGGCTGCCCCGGGGCGCCGACCGGATCTCCTGCCCGGTCCTGGTCCCCAACAGCCACGCGGGCGCGCTGTCCGTCGTCAACGACCGCCCGGTGTTCGTGGACACCTCGGCCGACACGCTGCACACCGTCGGGGAGAGCACCCTGGGCGACGGCAAGCCGCTCGGCGTCGACGCCCCGGTCACCTCCCGACTGGCGTCCACCGACGTGTCCGGCCGGGTCGCCATCCTCGACGCGAAGAGCAACAAGATCCACCTGGTCGACCCGGCGCCCGCCGCCAAGCCGGTCACCGTGGCGCTGCCGACCGGCGACTACGACGGTCCCGCGTCGACCGGTGCCGTGGTCGCGGTGGTCGACCGCACCACCGACACCCTGCTGACCTACGACGGCGACGGCAAGAAAAAGGAAGCCAAGCAGATCCCGCGGGAATCCGGCTCCCCGCGGCTCACCCGCGGCGAGGACTCCCGGGTCTATGTGGACGGTGCCGAGGGCAAGCACGTGCTGGTCGTGGACCGCGACGGCGAGATCGCCGACGTGCCGATCACCAGCCGCAAGCGCGGCAACAACGACTGGAAGCCCGAGGCCGCGCCGCCGGACAAGCCGACGCCGCCGACAAGCACCGCTCCCCCCGCGCCGCCGACGGAGTCGCAGCGGCCGGAGCCGTCCGCGGCACCCGCCCCGCCGACCACCACCGCACCCGCCCCGCCGCCCGTGCGGACACCGCCCGCGGCCAAACCGCCGAAGCCGAAGCCGCCCGCGCCGGTGCCCGCCAGCCCGCCGGGAGCCCCGCCCGGCGTGTCCGCCACGGCGGACGTCGGCTCGGCCACCGTCACCTGGCGCCCGGCGGCGGACAACCGCTCACCGATCACCCGCTACACCGTGTCCTGGACGGCGAGCACGGGCCAGACCGGATCGCTCACCGTAGGCCCGGGCGCCCGGGCTGCCACCGTCCCCGGACTGGCCAACGGCGTGCGCTACGTGTTCACCGTGTCCGCGACAAACGCGGCGGGCCGAGGCCCCGGCGCGTCGGCAAACCCGGTCACCCCGGTCGGTGCCGCCGCGGCTCCCCCGACTCTCACGGTGCTCTACGACGCGGAGAACAACAGCGCCCTGGTGAGCTGGCAGGCGCCGAACATGGGCGGTGGCCAGTTCGTGCACTACCTGGTCAGCGTCACCGGCCTGCCGGACGACACCGCGCGCGGCAACTCGCTCATCTACGCCCGGCTGCCCGCGGTCGCCAACCTGACCTTCACCATCCGCGCGGTCACCCGGACCCCCGGCGGCCAGTTGCTCATCGGAGCGCCCGCCTCGCGGACGGTCCGGTGAGCACCCCCGCGACACCTCGGAGCATCTCGGCGTCCCACACGTTCGAGCCGTTTGCCAGCGACTGGGGTAACTTCAGCGAGAGTTCGACGACGCGCACCGGCGCGAACGGGTCGGTGACCTTCGAGAACATCCGGTTCGACGGCCCCGACCAGACCGTGTGGGTCGTGGTGAGCACACCGCAGGGCCAGGTCGAATCCAACCACTGCTATCGGGAACCCAGTTGAACCAACCATCACCAGGCGAGGTCTACGAGCGGATCTCGCGCAACGTCCAGGCCGTGGTCCGCGGCAAGCCGCAGGTCGTGCGGCTGGCCATCGCGGCCCTGCTGGCCGAGGGGCACCTGCTCATCGAGGACGTCCCAGGGCTCGGCAAGACAACGCTCGCGCGCTGTCTGGCCCGCAGCATCGGCGGCACCTGGAACCGCATCCAGTTCACCCCCGACCTGCTGCCCGGCGACATCACCGGCGTGCAGGTCTACCACCAGAACGTCGAGCGGTTCGAGTTCCACCGGGGCGGCATCTTCGCCAACATCGTGCTCGCCGACGAGATCAACCGCGGCACCCCCAAGACCCAGTCGGCGCTGCTGGAGGTCATGTCCGAGCGCACCGTCACGGTCGACTCGGTCCCGCACGAGGTGCCGCGGCCGTTCCTGGTGGTCGCCACCCAGAACCCGATCGAGATGGAGGGCACCTACCGGCTGCCCGAGGCCCAACTCGACCGGTTCCTGATGCGGCTGGCGGTCGGCTATCCCGACCTGGACGCCGAAGTCCTGGTGATCATGAGCGACTGCGCGGGCGTCGGCCCCGACGAGCTGTCCCCGGTGGTCGACCTGGCCGCGCTGCGGGCCGCGGTGGCCCAGGTCCGCGTCGCGCACGTCGACCGGGCGATCATCGAGTACGCGGCCCGGCTGGCCAGGGCCACCCGCGAGCACGTCGCGCTGCGCCACGGCGCCAGCCCGCGCGGCAGCATCGCCCTGGTGCGGGCGGCGCAGGCGGTGGCCGCGACCTACGGCCGCGGCTTCGTCACCCCGGACGACATCAAGGAGGTGGCGCAGCCCGTCCTGGCCCACCGGCTGATCCTCACCTCCGACGCCGAGCTGAACCAGCGGCGGACCGCCGACATCGTCGACGAGGTCCTGGCGGCGACCCCGGCACCGGCCATGAGCAGCACGGTGGCCTAGGAGTGACCCGATTGACCCGGCGTGGCGTCGCCGTGCTCGTCGCCGCGGTGGTCGCGTTCGCGGTGGGCGAGTGGGCGGGCTACGCGGTGCTACGCGCCTTGGCGGGGGCCGCGCTAGGTGCCGTGGTGGCCGCCGTGGTGATCACCACACGCAGGCCGAACGTCACCGTGACCAGGGAGGTCTACCCGGACCGGGCGCAGCGCGGCAAGGCGGCGTTCGCCCGGCTGCGGGTGCACAACACCGGCACCCGGCGGCAGACGGGCTTCACCGCGGGCGACCAGGTGGGCCGCGGCTTCCACGCGGTGACCGTCCGCGCCCTGCTGCCCGGCGCCGAAACCGTGCACCACTACGAGCTGCCCACCGGCCTGCGCGGGCGCCACGAGGTCGGCCCACTCACCCTGGAACGAGTCGACCCGCTCGGCCTCGGCCGCAGCAGGCTCACCACCGGCGACACCGCGACCCTGTGGGTGCACCCGCGTACCCACCCGGTGCGCGCGCTGGTCGGCGGGCACCCCCGCCACCACCACGAGGGCCGCACCACCGACGACTCCCTGCACGGCTCCCTCGACCTGCGCGACGTCCGCGAATACGTGGTCGGCGACGAGGTGCGCCACCTGCACTGGAAGGCCACCGCGCGCACCGGCAGGCTCATGGTCCGCGACTACGTCGACCCGAACCAGCCGCGGTTCACCGCCCTGTTGGACACCCGCCGCGAGCTGCTCACCGAACAGGTGTTCGAGGAAGCCGTCGACCTGGCCGCCTCCCTGTCCACCGCCTCCGCGACGGCAGGCCACCGATCCAGGCTGGTCACCACCTGCGGCGCCGACATCCGCACCCGGGGCGGCCCCGGCGCGGTCCGCCGCCTGCTGGACGAGCTGTGCGAGCTGGGCCCGGCCGCGGCCACGGGCCTGCCGCTGGTCCCCGTGGCCCTGAGCCGAACCAAGGACCGCGGCGGCTGCCTGGTGGTGGTGCTGGCGGGCGCGCGTCCCGCGGACCTCGCCGCGCTGGCCGCCCTGCGTCCGCACTACTCCACCACGATCGTCGTGGTCCTGGGTGCCGGATCCCCCGATCTCCGGGTACCAGGCGCCCGTGTGCTGCACGCCGCGGACGCCGCCGACGCCGCGCGGCGCTGGAACGCGGTGGTCGCCTGATGTCCCGGATCGCCGTCGCGTGTGTGCTCGCCGCCACCGCTGTCGCGGGGCTGCTGTTCGAGCCCGTGTTCGGGCTGTGGGCGCTGGTCCTGCCGATCGCCGTCGTGGTCCTGGCCTGTGCCGGGGCGGCCGAACTGTGCGCGCGGGTGCCGCGACTCGGGCCGTGGCGGCCGGTGCTGGCGCTGGTCGCGGGTCTGCTCGGGCTGGTCGAGGCCCTGTTGTGGGACACGACGGTCGCGGGCCTGCCGACGGGTGACACCGTGCGCGCGCTGGTCGCCGGGGCGGTCGACTCGTGGCAGCTCACCCTGCAGTCGACGTGGCCCGCGCGGCCGGACGCCGAACTGCTGCTGTTCGTCCCGCTCGCCGTACTGGCCGCGGCGGTGCTCGGCGTCGAACTGCTGCGCAAGCCGCTGGTGGCGCTGCTGCCGAGTCTCGCGCTGCTCGGGCTGAGCCAGGCGTACGGCGCGCTCGGCGGGCCAGTCGCGACGCTGGCCGCGCTGGCGTACGCCTCGATCGCCGCCGCACTGCTCGTGGCCACCCGACCCCAGCGCGACCTGCCGTCCCCCGGCATGCGGGACCGCGGCGGCAAGCGCGCCGTGGTGGCGCTGCTGATGGTGGCGCCGACCGTGCTGCTCACCGTGGCCGGGGCCCTCGCCGCCGCGACCGTCGACCCGGCCGGGCGCCCGGCGTACTCGCTGCGCCAGAACCAGTCGGCACCGCCGCCGCCCGCGCGGGTCGCCAACCCGATCAACGAGGTCGCCGTCCGGCTGCGCCGGCCCACGACCCCCGTGTTCACCTACACTTCCGCCGAGCCGGTCGACCGCTGGCGGCTCGTCGTGCTCGACACCTTCGACGGCGCCACCTGGCGCACCGAGAGCCGGTACCGGCGGATGGGCGCCACGCTCGAACCCGCGCCCGCCGTCACCGTCCCGACAACCCTGCGCGCCGCGCGGGTGACGCTCACCAGGCGCGAGGGGCCATGGGTGCCGAGCCAGGCGCTGCCCGCGTCGGTGACCGGCGTCGCCCCCCTGATCGACGAGGCGTCAGGCGTGCTGTTGGTACCCGAGCCCACCGGTCCGGTCGAGTACGGCGTGACCTGGCGGGAACCCCGGATCGAGGACGTCGACCTCGCCGATTCCGCGATCGACGCGCGCGCGGCCGCCGGGTTCGGCGGCGTCGGGGTCATCCCGCCGGAGGTCGGCGACCTGGCGCGCACCGCCGTGGCCGGGATGCGGCCGTCGTTTCGGACCGCGCTGGTGCTGGAGCGCTACCTGAGTGCGAACTACAAGGTGGCCACCGGTTCGGACCTGCCCACCGGCAGCGGCTGGCCGCAGCTTCGCGAGTTCCTGCTGGAGACCAAGCGCGGCACCAGCGAACAGTTCGCCGCCGCCTACGTCGCCCTCGCCAGGATCCTCGGCATCCCCGCCCGGCTCGCCGTCGGCTACCGCGCCCCCCGCGCAGCGAGCGACGGCCAGGTCGTGGTCCGCAACGGCGATGTCCTCGCGTGGCCGGAGGTCGCCGTCGCAGGCGTCGGCTGGGTCCCGCTCGACCCGGGCGGCACGGCGGCCGAGGCGGGCCCCGCGGCCGGTCTGGCCGAGGTCACCGCGAAGGCCCGCGCCCAACTCCCCCCGCCCGAGGATCTGCGCGACCCCGACGTCCCCGCCGACGAACCCGACGCCCGCACCACCGCCGCCGACGGCGATGGGATCGCACTGCCCCTGGCCGCTGTCGGGATCGGACTGCTCACCCTGCTCGTCGCCTGGCTCATCGGCGTCCCCCTGCTCAAGGCGATTCGCGCCTGGCGCCGCCGCCGCGCTCCCGGCGCGCGCGGCGTCATCGGGGCCTGGTCGGAAGCCCGCGACCGACTCCGCGCCCACGGCGTGCCGTTCACCGCGGGGATGACGGTGCGGGACTTGGCCGCGGCCGCGGGACCGATCGCCGACCAGTCCATTGTGGATGGCCTGGACTCGCTCGCGGGCACGGTGGACACAGCACTGTGGTCAGGCGGCGCCGCGGATGCCACCACGGCCGACGCGGCCTGGGGAGCGGTCCGCGCGGTGCGCAAGGGTTTGGCGGGCAGGCCACTGCTGGAGCGAGTCCGCGCAGCCATCGACCCCCGCACCCTGCTCCCCGGGCGTCCCGTGTCACCCTTCTCGGCCATCCGCACCCGGTAACCGATGACGGCTAGCCGCGATTCGGCGAGCCACTCGCGGCCACTGTTGGCGGCCGCGCAAGATCGCACCCCCAAGCGGCCGGGCCGGACATCACCAACCCACCCCAGCCACCAATTCGCGGCACGACTCGGTGGCTGGGTGGATCGTCCTGGGCTACGTCGACGGTCTCGCGTTGCGCCTGGCCGCCGGATAGCGATAGCGGTCCGGCGTCACGGGAAGTTGATCGGTAGGCCCGACTCCGCGAGCAGGTCGCGGTAAGCCTTGATGGCCGCGGTGAGATCGTCCCGCGCCACCCCGTGCGGTCTGGCGTTGCCGGTTCGCTCGGCGTGTTCGGCGAAGAGGCGCACCCGGGCCGCCAACCGGCCGATGTCGTCCAGGGCGGTGAGCCGGGCGGGCAGGGTCGACCATGGCCGCGGTTCGACCCACAGGCGCTGGGTCGCGCGCTCCACCGCCGAGGCGATGAACGCCGGATAGCGCGGGTCGGAAGGCAGGACGATCACCGGAATGGCCGACTTCAGCCGGGCCTTGACCTCCGCCAGCAGCGCACGCAGCCGCGGTGGCCGACGGGGCGCGGGATTGGCCTGTTGCTGCGCCGCCGCGAGTTCCCGCTGCAGGAACTCGTGCACGAAGCGTCCGGTCGCCGCCGCGGCGGCGGCCTGCCGGTCTTGTTCGGAGCCGCGTTCGACTTCGGTCTTCGCGTCCCCGGCGAGCAGTTCGGCGCGCTTCTGCAACCACTGCGCCACCGACGACAGCGACTCGCCGCCCGCCGCGGCGGCGGTGGCCCCGACGACGAATCCGGGCAGCCCCAACACCTCGGCCAGCACACTCGCCACACCGACCGCGATGCCACCGGGAACCGATGCCTTCACCACATAGGCACCGAGCGGCGGCATCCCCGGCGGACGCTCCGCCAACGGCCGCGCAGGCGCAGGCTCCGCGGCCCGCCTCTCCGACGACTCCGATTGTTGAGTCCGGTCTGGTTGCGCCTGGTCTGATTGCGGCTGGTCTGATTGCGGCTGGTCTGATTGCGGCTGATCTGGTTGAGTCCGGTCTGATTGCGGCTGATCTGATTGCGGTGTGGCCGGTGCCGAGCCGGGATGCAGCCAGCCCCGCAGCAGGTCGACCGTCCGGCCGCGCAGCGATGACCGGATTCGCCGTTGCTCGGCGACCAACCGCTCGGCTTCCTCGACCTGCCGGTTGGCCTCGGCCAGCAGCAACTGCGTCAGTTCCCACTTGCGGACGTGGTCCTCGGTCTGGTCGCGGGTGGCATCGAACGTCTCGCGGTCGGTGGCAGCGGCCGTGTCGATCCGGTTCCACGCGCGGTCGACGAACGCCGCCGCGAGGGCGCCCGCGATCGCGCGGCTCGCGCCGAGGATCAGGTTGTCGCTCTGCAGCGCCAGCTTTCCGAGCAGATCCGGCGCGATCTTGTCGGCCGCCCCGGCGACCTGACGGGCGACCTGCCCGCCGCCATCGGCGAGCCCGCCGATCAGGTACGTACCCAGCCCGGGCTTGCGGGTAGCGCCGTCCGAGTCGTCCGCGGGCGCGGTCGGCAACTCCGTTCGGGCGGGAAGCATCCCCCTGAGACGGTCGATCCGGTCCATCAGCCCGTGCAGGTCGGCGGCGAGCGCCGCCTCTAGCGCGGCGTCGCGGGCGGCGAGCGCGGCGGCCTGTTCCTCCGCCTGCGCGAGCAGGGCGACGTGCTCCCGCCGCGCCTTGTACCGATCCGCGAGCGGGACGAGCGCCGCCGCGGCCGTCACCGCGGCCCACGAACCGAGCGCCAACACCGGCGGCACCCCGAGTGGGATGAGCGACGTGATCGCCGACGATCCCACGAACCCGGGCACGGCCCGACGCACCACCGACGCCCACCACGCCGGGATTCCCGCCGGACGTTCGCCTGCCTGTCGCGGCTCCGCGGGTACCAGCGCCTCGTCAACGACGACGTCGTCGTTGGCCCGCGCGAGCAGCGAGTCCAGCACGGCCTTGCGCTGCTGCCCCTGCTCGTGCGCGCGTCGGCTGCCCTCGAACTCGGTCAGCTCCTCGAACGCGGTCAGCTCCCGGACGGCGAACCACCGTTCGACCACGCCCGCCGTCAGCGCCTGCACCGCGGCCCCCGCGGCCACCCCGATCCCGACCATCGGACTGACCGAGAACCCGAGCACCACACTGGCGCCCGCGCCCGGTGTCAGGTCGGTGGCGAGCTTGGTGTTGACATACGCGCGCCAGCTCGGCAGCCCGTTCGGGTCCGCGGGCGCGCCACGCGGACGGGCGCGCCGCTCGACGATCTCCGCCACGTCCGGCGACAGCAGCGCGGTGCGCTGTCGCGCCGCCGCTTGGTCCGGGTGCAGGCCGAGGTGCTCCATGAGCGCCCGCATCTCCGCGCGCAGGTACCTGCGGCGCAGTACTCGCAGGCGTCCCGCTTCCCGTTCGGCGCGGTCGAGCGCGCGCAACTCGGCCTCTCGACCCCGGTCGTGCGGGGACAGTTCCAGCCGGTCGCCGGGCTCCCGCGCGGGGGTCAGCACGTCGCTGTCGACGGTGTTGCCGCCGAAAATCTGGCTCAGCTCGGCGATCTCGTGGGCGAGCGCCCGTGCGATGACATCGGTCGTGGCCCGATCGGCCACCCGGATCACCGCGCTGCGCGCCGCACTGTCCACAGTGAACACCGCGACCTCGCCGCCGGGCACCGGCCCGGATTCCAGGCGGACAACGAAAGTACGGCCGTCGCGCATGGTCACCACGAAGGAGCCGTCCGACGCGCGCACGATCCGGTTGACGCCCGCGTCCTCGGCGACACTCGGCAGCGCGGCGCGCGCCTCACCGTCCACAGTGAACGGATCGGCGACCCGGCGGCCCTGCCCGAACCGCGAGTTCGGCACCTGCGCGGCCGCACCGTCCGTCGGGGACAGTGCGCCGAGGACGCGGCCCTCGACATAACCGGGAGTGGCCTGCGCCATGTCGTAGTGCACGATCCTGACCCCGCGGGGCCTGCCCGCGGAATCGAGGTCCGGGTAGACGGCGGCGTACTCGACCTTGTTGGCCTGCAACGCTTCCAGGATCGAGTCGGCCACCGCGCGGCCACCGTCGAGCTGGGCCGCGATCGGCGGCCGACCCGGGCCCGGCACCGGCCTGCCCCGCTCCAGCGGCCCGACGAACTCGTCGATGAAGGGCTTCGCGGCCGTGTACCGCGGCCCGGCCTCCCCATCGCGGCCGGCGACGATCTCGGCGACCTTGCGAACATAGTCCGGGTGACCCTGCTCGTAGCGTCGATCGTCGTTACCCCAGCGTGACCCGATCTCGCCGTGCACGCTCTTGGCCTCGATGATCACCCAGCCGGCGACCGTGCCGTCGGCCACGCGGACGTAGAGCTGGTCGAAGGTGCCCGCCCCGGTCTCCGCGGTGTACACGCGGAGGATCTGCTCCCCCGGATAGCGGGCGGACAGTACCTGCAGCATGTGCTCGGCGTACACCTCGCCGAAGTGCTCACCGGGCGTAGTGCGGTTGTGCCAGTCCTCGGTGGTCCAGGTCAGGTCTTCGAGCAACTCTGGACTGATGTCGAGCGCGGGATCGGCATTGCCGGTGAACGGCAGCGACTCGGTTGCCAACACCGCTCCGGGCACCGGCGTGTCCTGGACGGCCTGCAGCACGTGGTCCTGGCTCGCCCGGACCATCGGCACGACGACCTGCGCGGGGGCGCCGTTGGCGTCGAGCACGGGGAAGGTCGCGGTCCGGGATCGCCGGTTGACCGTGACGGTGCCGTCCGCGGTGGTGTACGGGGCCTTGTAGTAGGTCTTGCGCAGCAGACGTGCGGCCGGGGTGAGCGCGCCGTGCTCGTCGGTCGCGTTCATCGCGTCGACCAGTGCCTGCTGGGCGCGCTTGTGGAACTGCGGGTCGGCTTGGGTGACCACGACCGTGGCCACGGTCGCCGCTGGTGGAACCGTCCGCGCGGGCGGTGCGCCAACCCGGGTGTGAGTCGGTTGGGGAGAGTGCGCCGATGGTCCGACCGCTTGAGTGTCGGCTGTCTGGTTTTCGGCCGCTTGGGATTCGACCGCGCGGGGGGTCGCGGTGGTGTTCAGCGGCGAGGTGGGCGCGCCGGGACCGGTTGTCGGGGATGCGGGTGGGGAGGTGGATACGGGGGTAGATGGTGAAGAGGTAGATGGTGAAGAGGTGGCCGGGGAGATCGTGCGCGGCGGTGCCGCGGTTCCGGTGCCGGTCGGGACCGGGGTCAGTGGGGCGGAGTCGGCGGGATCAGTCGGGCTGGTGCTGCTCGGGCCGCCGGTGCTGCTCGGGCCGGTACTGGCGGTGTTGGTCGGGCCGGTACTGGTCGGGCCGGTACTGGTGGTCGGGCTGGTCGGAGTGGCCTGGCTCTGACCGGAGGGATGGGCGGGGCCGACCGGGCTGGTGGGACCTGCCGGGTTGGGACTGTTGGGGCTGACACTGGGACTGGTCGGGATAGCGGTGCTGGTGGCCGGAGGGGGTCGGTGTCCGTTGGAGCTGTCCCCGGCGACCGGGGCGGAGGTGATGGGAGGCGCGGCCGGGCGGCCTGGTGTGGCCGAATTGCCCGCGGCGGTCGCGCCTACTGCGGTCGCGCTGGCGTTGGTGCCTGCGGCGGTGCTGGCGGTTGTCCCTGCGGCCGTGGTCCCAGTGGCGGTCGTGCTGGCGTTGGTGCCGGTGGCGGATGCGCCTGCGGCGGTTGTGCCTGCGGCGGTTGTGCTGGTGGTCGCCTGGGCGGCCGGGCCAATCTGGGGTGCGCCCCCGGGCCCCGGGGGGCGTCCCGGCGCGGGGGGCGGCGGGTTGACGGGTCCGGGGGGACCGGGACGGGGGGACGCGCCGGGGGGCGCCCGGGGAGCGGGGGGGGGGGC
>NZ_JBQTHF010000067.1:0-57906 GCF_052390155.1 Actinokineospora sp.
GCCACCCGGGGCGCCCCCGCGCCCGGGCCGGGGGGGGTGCGTCCCCCGCCGCGCTGGGCGGGGGCCCACGCCCCGACCTCCTCGGTCATCCGGGTCTTGCCGATCCCGGCGTCCCCGGCGAGCAGCACCGCCGCGGCCCGACCCGCCGCGGCGGCATCGAAGGCGGCACGCAGTCTGCGCAGTTCACGGCTGCGCGCCACCACCGGAATCCCGGAACCCAGACGCGGCATGGTTGGCATGCTCGCACACCTCAGGCGGCGTGGCGGTCACCTTGCCGCGGATCAGGACGGTGCCGCACCACCCGCTGCCACCACGGCGTCCGCCGCACCTCGTGCAGGTGCAGCCGTGCCGTGCGGTCGCGGGTGCCGTGTCGGCGGTAGTTGACCTCGGCCCGGATCGCCTCTGTGGTCCACTCCATCATGCTCACTCCTCGTCGTTCACCTGGACTTCCCTGGTGATGACGAGACTGGTGCTGAGGTCGGGGGCCGGGCATCGGACGATCACGCAGTCCTGGGCCGCGGAACCCTTACTCGGTGGGCTGAGTGGTGTCCGGTGGGCGGGGTAAGGGGTGTGGGGGACCGATTCGCGGCGGACGCCTCAACCGGCGTCCAGGCTGTCGTCTTTCACCGCGCCGACGAAGACGTGCCATTCGAGGTCGGCGAACGCCAGGTGACCTTGTCTCACGTTCTTGGAGTCACGCACCGCTGCGCCGCTCCGGCCGATGACGAGTTCCACGCAGTCGTTGCCCGCACCACTGCGGCTGCTCTTGCGCCATTCGGCACGTGCCAGGTCAGAAACGGTCACGCCCCGCTCCTTTCGTACTGTGCGAAACGGTGGCCAGCCGGTCGGCTGCCCGCTGGATCAGATCGAGGGTGTCGTCCGGTTTCAGCGCCGCCGCCCGCAAATGATCAAAGATCATCGTGTAGCGCCGGACATCGGACTCCTGTTCGAGATACACCCCAGAAGTCGTGTTCTCGACATAGACCACGTCGGGGTCCGCCTGTTCGGGGAAACCCAGGATGAGGAACGGTGTTTCCATTCCCGCGTGCGCCCCCGCGGTGAACGGCACCACCTGGAGCGTCACATGCGGCAGCGCGGCGGCCTCGGCGAGTCGGGTCAATTGCGCGTGCATGACCTCGGCGCCGCCGGTCGCCCGATGCAGGACGGCCTCGTCGATCACCGCCCAGTACTCCGGCGGTCGCGGGTCGGTGAGCAGCCGCTGGCGGACCAGCCGCCCCTTGACCATCTTGTCGATCCGCGCGTCGTCCATGTCCGGTCGGATGGCCCGGATGACCGCCCGCATGTACTCCTCGGTCTGCAGCAGGCCGGGGACCAGCAGCGCCTGGTGTGTGTGCAAAGAGGACGCGTCGGCCTCCAGGCCGACGAACGACCCGGTGAAGACCTCGTTGTAGGCGTGCCACCAACCCTTCTGCCGTGCCTCCCTGGCGAGTTGGACGAGCGCGTCGCGCCGGTCCTCGTCGATTCCGTACAGCTCCAGCATGTCCCGCACGTCGCGGGGGGTGACACCGACGTGTCCGGTCTCGATTCGACTGATCTTCGAGGCCGAGCATTCGAGTTTCTCGCCGACCTCGTCGATCGTGAGATTGGCCGATTCACGGAATCGGCGAAGTTCGCTGGCGAGCCTGCGACGGCGGACCGTCGGGCTGTGACCTCGCGCCACGTGGTTTCACCTCGTTCCTGCCCGCCCTAGCGAAGTAGGGCGGATGGTTGCGCCCGGCAAGTGTCAATGGTGATCTTGTTTGGCACAAGACCACGCCCCAAGTTTCCCGCCCAGTCTGCGAGCCGCTCCCCGTACGACCCGCCGCTGTCACCCGATCGTGTACTGCAACTTGCAGAACGCCGCCCGCAGGCCGCACTCTGCTTCTATACCGACGGGCTCCACAGGGAACGGTCGCCGCATTCTTGTCTTCGGCGCGCGCGACCGTCCACTTGAGCCCTCGCTGGAACTGGAGGGCAAACCGTGCGCAAGTCGATCTTCGGACACATGGAAGCCTCGCTGCACGGGTACCTCGCGGACGTCCGCGACCGCGCCGAACACGGCGGCGACCACATCGCGGCGGCGCTCGCCAGGGCCGAACTGCCCCGGGTGGTCGCGGCGCTGCAGGCACTCCTGGACGAGCACACGCCCGACGACCGCGGCCGGTGCCCGACCTGTCGGACCCGGCTGTTCACCCGGGCACCCGCGCCGTGCCGGGCCTACCTGACCGCGCACCTGTGTCTGCTCGTCACCGAGGACACCGACGACCGCGAGCACCTGGCCCGCTGAGAAGAGACTCGGGTCGCGGGCTCCCCCTCCCCCGCGGCCCGCGTCGGGCGACCGGGCTCCCCCGCCCACGTGTGTCGCCCGACATCACGGCAGGACCGGAACCAACCCCCCGACGGTTCCGGTCCTGCCGCCATGTCCGGGGTCAGGAGATCCGCAGCAGTCCTTCTTGGACGACCGTGGCGATCAACGCGCCGTCCTGGGCGAAGAAGCGCCCGGTGGCCAGCCCGCGGCTGTTCGACGCGCTGGGTGACGCGCAGTCGTAGAGCACCCACTCGTCGGCCCGGAAGGGGCGGTGGAACCACATCGCGTGATCGAGGCTCGCACCCAGGACGTTGTCCGTGCCCCAGTACACCCCGTGCCTGGCGAGGACGGCGTCGAGCAGGGTCATGTCGGAGGCGTAGGCCAGCACGCAGACGTGCAGCAGCGGGTCGTCGGGCAGGGTGCCGTCGGCGCGCATCCAGACCTGGCTGCGGGCGGCGCTCGGGCCGGTCTCCCGGGTGAGCCACGGCGGCTGCGACACGTAGCGGATGTCGATGGGACGCGGGCGGGTGCCGTGGCGGCCGAGCTTGGCGGTGATCTCGGGCGTCATCAGCTCGTGGCGCTTGGGCAGCGCGTCCGGCGGCGGCACCGCGGGCATCGGCTCGGCGTGCTCGACGCCGGACTCGACAAGCTGGAACGACGCCGACAGCGCGAAGATCGCCTTGCCGTGCTGGATTGCGACCACGCGGCGGGTGGTGAACGATCGGCCGTCGCGGATGCGGTCCACCTCGTAGACGATGGGGACGCTGGGGTCGCCGCCGCGGATGAAGTACGCGTGCAGCGAGTGCACCCCGCGCTCCGGCGGCACCGTGCGGCCCGCGGCGACCAGCGCCTGACCCGCGACCTGGCCGCCGAACACGCGCAGCGGTGAGTGGCTCGGGCTCACCCCGCGGAAGATGTTCTCCTCGATCCGCTCCAGGTCGAGCAGCGCGACCAGGCGGTCGAGCACGGCCTGCCCGCTGACCGAGTCGTCGTCAGGCGGCGGCGCGGCGGCTTCGGTCATCTACCCGGTCCTTTCGAGCGGCTCAGGCGTGGTCCTCCTCGCCCAACCGGTGCACCCGGATGAGGTTAGTCGAGCCGACCGTCCCTGGCGGGGACCCGGCGACGATCACCACCAGGTCGCCCGGCTGGTATCGCCCGATCGAGAGCATCGAGATGTCGACCTGGCGGACCATCTGGTCGGTCGAGTCCACCTTCGGCACCAGGAACGTCTCGGTACCCCAGGTCAGCGCGAGCTGGCTGCGCACGCTCGGCTCCGGGGTGAACGCGAGCAGCGGCAGCCGGGTGTGCAGCCGGGCGAGGCGCTTGACCGTGTCGCCGGACTGGGTGAACGCGACCAGCGCCTTGGCGTTGAGCCGCTCGCCGATGTCGCGGGCGGCGTAGGAGATCACGCCGCGCTTGGTGCGGGGCACGTGGGTCAGCGGCGGCACGATGGGCATGTCGAGTTCGACCGCCTCGATGATCCGGCTCATCGTCTGGACCGTCTCGATCGGGTAGCGGCCCACGCTGGTCTCGCCGGACAGCATGAGCGCGTCGGCGCCGTCGAGCACCGCGTTGGCCACGTCGGACGCCTCGGCCCGGGTCGGCCGAGAGTTGTTGATCATCGAGTCGAGCATCTGGGTGGCCACGATGACCGGCTTGGCGTTCTCGCGGGCGATCTGGATGGCGCGCTTCTGCACCAGCGGCACCTGCTCCAGCGGCAGCTCCACCCCCAGGTCGCCGCGGGCCACCATGACGCCGTCGAAGGCGAGCACGATCGCCTCCAGGTTGTCGACCGCCTCGGGCTTCTCCAGCTTGGCGATGACCGGCAGCCGCCCCTTGCCGACCCGGTCCATCACCTGGTGCACCAGGTCGATGTCGGCGGGCGAGCGGACGAACGACAGCGCGACGAAGTCGACGCCCAGGTGCAGGGCGAACTCCAGGTCGTCGATGTCCTTCTCGGACAGCGCGGGCACGGACACGTCCATGCCGGGCAGCGACAGGCCCTTGTTGTTGCTGACCGGGCCGCCCTCGGTGACCTCGCAGACCACGTCCTGGCCCTCGACGGCGGTGACCACGAGGCCGACCTTGCCGTCGTCCACCAACAGCCGGTCGCCCGCCCTCGCGTCGTCGGCGAGGCCCTTGTAGGTGGTGGACACCCGGTCGTGGGTGCCCGCGACGTCCTCGACGGTGATCCGCACGACGTCGCCGGTGCGCCACTCGACCGGTCCGCCCGCGAACGTGCCGAGCCGGATCTTGGGACCCTGCAGGTCGGCGAGGATGCCGACGGCGCGGCCCGCCGCGTCGCTCGCGGCCCGCACGACGTCGTAGACCTGCTTGTGGTCGCCGTGGCTGCCGTGGCTGAAGTTCAGCCGGGCCACGTCCATGCCCACCGCCACCAGCTCGGCCACCCGTTCCGGCGTGGCGGTGGCGGGACCCATCGTACAAACGATCT
The DNA here is from genome assembly GCF_052390155.1 of Actinokineospora sp. NCBI lineage: Bacteria > Bacillati > Actinomycetota > Actinomycetes > Pseudonocardiales > Pseudonocardiaceae > Actinokineospora > Actinokineospora sp. The sequence continues at coordinate 4,761 of NZ_JBQTHF010000067.1, forward strand.
TCGCGCGTCGGCTCACGCTTGAGCAGCGTAGACCCGATTGCTGTACCGATCACGATGTACCCGCGAGTAGCGGGCGTTTCGATTCAGAAGTTCGTCCGGCGTCGGCCTGGCCGTCACCGGGCGCGCTCGCTGGGGCCCACGTGGTCGCGCGCCCAGTCGTTGAACGCGCGGAGTTGCCGCCAGGCCGTGCGCACCCGGCTGAAGCACTCCCGCTCGTGCAGCACGTCGTCGGGTTCCCAGACCCGCACGGCGTAGACCGAGCGGTATTGCAGCAGGTCGAGGCGCGGGTGGTCCTTGGCGTAGCCGCGCGGGGTGGTGCGCAGCCGGTCGCCGCGGATCTCCCAGCCCGCGCGCTCCAGGGTCGTGAGGACGCCGCGCAGCGCCGCGCCGTGGATCTCCTCGGCGACCGCGGCGCGAAACCGGGCGAGCTGGTCGGACTCCAGGTGGAAGCACCCGCCGCCCGCGCGCAAGCCCTCCGGCCCGACCTCGACGTAGTACGCGCCGCCGCCGCGGCCCCGCTCGATCACCCCGCCACAGTGCGTCTTGTACGGCGTCTTGTCCTTGGCGAACCGCACGTCCCGGTAGGGCCGGAACACTTTGGCCGAGCCGAATTCGCCGCCGAACTCCTTCTCCAGCTCGGTCAGCAGCGCCTGCATCGGCGCGTGCACATCGGACTGGTAGGTGGCCTTGTTGGTGTCCCAATAGGTCTTGGAGTTGTCCACGAGCAGGCCGTCGTAGAAGTCGACGGCGTACTCGCCGAAGCCGCCGAACGCGGTCACACCCGCTCCTCGGGGGTGCGGTCGTGGCAGCGCAGCAGCAGCGCCACCGCCTCGGCGTCGGGCTTGTAGTCGATCTCGTCGATCGCGGCGATCGGCCGGACCGGGCTGAGCGCGTTGGTGGCGAACGCGGCCCGGAAGCCCGCCAACTCCGCGACCGACACCGGCCGTACCGCGTAGTCCAGGCCCGCGCGGGTCAGGCCGCTCTGGATCAGGCCCATCGCGATGCCGGGCAACACGGGCGCGCTGGGCCAGACGACCGTGTCGCCGTCGAGGAAGCAGACGTTCCAGGTGGAGCCCTCGCACACCATGCCGTCCGGGTTGACGAACAGCACGTCGTCGTAGCCCGCCTTGCGCGCGATCCGGCGCTGGTAGAACAGGCCGAACGTGCCCGCGTGCTTCACCTGCGGCAGATCGCGCTGGTAGCCCGCGGTGCGCACCCGCAGCGGCGCCGGGTCCGCCGCGGGCAGGGCGCCGACCGAGATCAACAGGTCGGGCCGCACATCGGACTCCGGGCTGCGCGGGTCGAACGCGGCGGCGAAGACATTGGCGCGCGCGTAGACCGGCGTCGTCCGCCCGGCGATCGCGGCCCGGACAGCCGCGCGCACCCGGTCCTCGGACATCCCTTGGCCGAACACGACCCGGGCGTCCCGGTCGAGCCGTTCGAGGTGGCGGGCCAGCCCGCGCACCCGCCCCTGGTCGACCCGCATGGAGGTGAAATGGCCGTAGTTCACCAGGGCCATGGATCTCAGATCGTCGTGCACGCTCATCCGCGGCAGTCTCGCATGTCCCACCGACACCAACCGAAGGCACGCCCGCTGTCTCAGCGCACGGTCAGCGGTAGCGCGGTCGGGTGCACGGGGGCGGGCAGGTCGGAGGCGCCGGTGAGGTGGGCGTCGACCGCGTGCGCGACCGAGCGGCCCTCGGCGATCGCCCACACCACCAGCGAGGCGCCGCGATGGGCGTCGCCGCAGACGAAGACGCCGGGGGTGGTGGTCTGCCAGTCCGGGCCGCAGGACAGGGTGCCGCGCGGGGTTCGGGTCAGGCCGAGGTGGTCGAGCAAGGGCAGCGGCTGCACGCCATCGAAGCCGATGGCCAGCAGCACCAGGTCGGCGGGCAGCACGTGCACCTCGTCGCCGACGGGGACGACCTCGCGGGTGCCGGTGTCCGGGTCCCTGCGGACCTTGACCTCGCGAAGCTGCACCGACGTCAGGTTTCCCTCGTCGTCGCCCACGAACTTCTCCACGGCGACGGCGAACCGGCGCTCGCCGCTCTCCTCGTGGGCCGGGTAGGTGCGCAGGATCCACGGCCACACCGGCCACGGCGACCGCTCGTCGTCGCGGTCGTCGGGGGGGCGCGGGTACTGGTCGAGCTGGGTGACGCTCGCGGCGCCCTGGCGGGTGGCGGTGCCGTAGCAGTCGGCGCCGGTGTCACCGCCGCCGATGATCACCACGTGCTTGCCGCGGGCGTCGAGCGGGGTGGGGCCATCGCCCTCGCACTGCTTGTTGGCGGGCACCAGGTGGTCCATGGCCAGGTGCACGCCGCGCAGCTCGCGGCCGGGCACGTCCGGCGCGTCGCGCCCCTGTAACGCGCCAACGGCCAGCACCACGGCGTCGTGCCCCGCGCGCAACTCCTCGACCGACAGCGCGCCCGGCCCGGACCCGCCGACCTCGCGGCCGGTGACGAACCGGGTGCCCTCGGCCCGGAGCTGGGCAAGCCTGCGGTCCAGGACGCGCTTCTCCATCTTGAACTCGGGGATGCCGTAGCGCAGCAGGCCGCCGAGCCGGTCGTCGCGCTCGTAGACGGTGACCTCGTGGCCCGCGCGGGTGAGCTGCTGGGCGGCGGCGAGCCCCGCCGGGCCCGACCCGACGATCGCGACCTTGCGCCCGGAGGACACAGTGGACACTTGCGCGGTGACGTAGTCGCGCTCCCACGACACCTCCGCGATCGCGTTCTCCACCCGCTTGATGGTGACCGCGCCGCCGGACTCGGGCGTGATGGCCAGCACGCACGCCGCCTCGCACGGCGCCGGGCACAGCCGTCCGGTGAACTCGGGGAAGTTGTTGGTGGCGTGCAACCGATCGCTCGCCAACGCCCAGTCGCCCCGGCGCACCAGGTCGTTCCACTCGGGAATGAGGTTGCCCAGCGGACAGCCCGCGCTGCCGGAGTGGCAGAACGGGACGCCGCAGTCCATGCAGCGGGTGGCCTGCCTGCGCACCTGCCGCTCCCGCTCGGCGGGAATCTGGTCGCGGTACACCTCGCGCCAGTCGGCCAGCCGGTCGGCGACCGGCCGTTTCGGCGCGTCCTTGCGCAGGTGGGCGAGGAATCCGTTCGGGTCAGCCACGGGAGGCCGCCATGATCGCCTCGTCGACGTCGCGGCCCTCGGCCCGCGCGATCCGCATCGCCTCCAGCACCCGCTGGTAGTCGCGCGGCATGACCTTGGTGAACGTCGCGCCGCGCCGCGTCCAGTCGCCCAGCAGCGAGGCCGCGACCGCCGACCCGGTCAGTTCATGGTGGCGGGCAACGGTTTCGCGCAGCCAGCGCAGATCGTCCTGGCCGGGGCGCTGCAGGTCGACCATGGCGGGGTTGACCAACCGCGGATCGAGGTCGAGCACGTAGGCGATGCCGCCGGACATGCCCGCCGCCAGGTTGCGGCCCGTCGCGCCGAGCACGACCGCGCGGCCGCCGGTCATGTACTCGAAGGCGTGGTCGCCCACCCCCTCGGCGACGATCACCGCGCCGGAGTTGCGCACGCCGAACCGTTCGCCGACCCGGCCGCGCAGGAACACCTCGCCGCCCGTGGCGCCGTAGCCGATGACGTTGCCCGCGATCACCTGCCGCTCGGCGGCGAACGGCGCGTCCGGGTGCGGCCGCACGATGATCCGCCCGCCGGACAAGCCTTTGCCGACATAGTCGTTGGCGTCGCCGATGAGGTCGAGGGTGATGCCCGCGGGCAGGAACGCGCCGAGCGACTGGCCCGCCGACCCGGTCAGTCGCACGTGGACGGTGTCGGCGGGCAGGCCGTCGCCGCCGTAGCGGCGGGTGACCTCGGCGCCGAGCAGGGTGCCGACCGTGCGGTTCACGTTGCGCACCGGCAGGTCCAGCCGCACCGGGTGCGCGTCCTCCAGCGCCGCCTCGGCGAGCTGCACCAGGGTGCGGTCGAGCGCGTGCGCCAGGCCGTGGTCCTGCGCGCGCACCCGCCTGCGCGCCGTGCCGTAGCGGGTCTCGGGCACCGCGAACACCGGGGACAGGTCGAGTCCCTGGGCCTTCCAGTGCGTCACGGCGTCGTCCACGTCGAGCAGGTCGGCGTGCCCGATCACGTCGTCGAGCGTGCGGAAACCCAGCGCTGCCAGGTGTTCGCGCACTTCCTGTGCCACGAACCGGAAGTAGTTGACGATGTGGTCGGCCTGGCCGGTGTAGCGCTTGCGCAGCACCGGGTTCTGCGTGGCCACGCCCACCGGGCAGGTGTCGAGGTGGCACACCCGCATCATCACGCAGCCCGCGACGATCAGCGGCGCGGTGGCGAAGCCGTACTCCTCGGCGCCGAGCAGCGCGGCCACCACCACGTCGCGGCCGGTCTTGAGCGCGCCGTCGACCTGGACGGTGATCCGGTCGCGCAAACCGTTGAGCAGCAACGTCTGCTGGGTCTCGGCCAGGCCGATCTCCCACGGCGTGCCCGCGTGCTTGAGCGAGTTCAGCGGCGAGGCCCCGGTGCCGCCGTCGTGGCCGGAGATCAGCACCACGTCGGCGTGCGCCTTGGACACCCCGGCCGCGACCGTGCCCACGCCCAGTTCGCTGACCAGCTTGACATGGACGCGGGCGTGCTCGTTGGCGTTCTTGAGGTCGTGGATGAGCTGCGTGAGATCCTCGATCGAGTAGATGTCGTGGTGCGGCGGCGGGGAGATCAGCCCGACGCCCGCGGTGGAATGCCGGGTGCGGGCGATCCACGGGTAGACCTTGTTCGGCGGGAGTTGGCCGCCCTCACCGGGTTTGGCGCCCTGCGCCATCTTGATCTGGATGTCGGTGGCGTTCACCAGGTACTCGCTGGTGACACCGAACCGTCCACTCGCGACCTGCTTGATGGCCGACCGGCGTTGCGGGTCGTAGAGCCGCGCCGGGTCTTCGCCGCCCTCGCCGGTGTTGGACCGGCCGCCGATACGGTTCATCGCGATCGCCAGCGTCTCGTGCGCCTCGGCCGAGATCGAGCCGTAGGACATCGCGCCGGTGTTGAACCGCTTCAGGATCTCCTCGACCGGCTCGACCTCCTCGATCGGCACGGGCGCGCGGTCTCCGGTGCGCAGGGCGAACATGCCGCGCAGCGCGCCGCCCTCGCGGTTGAGCCGCTCGACCTCCGCGGTGTATTCGCGGTAGACCTCCTCGCGGCCGGTGCGGGTGGCGTGCTGGAGCAGGAACACCGTCTCCGGGGTGAACAGGTGCAGTTCGCCCTCGCGCCGGTAGGCGTACTCACCGCCCACGTCGAGGCGTCGGTGCACCCGGTCGGTCGGGTTCTCCGGGTGCGCGCGGCGGTGGCGCGCGGCCGCCTCGCGGGCAAGCACCTCGAAGCCGACGCCGCCGAGTTTCGACCTGGTGCCGGTGAAGTACTCGTCGAGCAGGTCTACGGCCAGCCCGAAGGACTCGAAGACCTGCGCTGCGGTGTAGGCGCCCACGGTGGAGATGCCCATCTTGGACATGATCTTGAGGACGCCCTTGACCAGCGCCCGCACGTACTGCCGGATCGCCGTGCGCGGCTCCATGCCGGTGATGGCGCCCTGGCCGATCAGGTCCTCGATGGTCTCGAAGGCCAGGTACGGGTTGACCGCGGCGGCGCCGTAACCGAGCAGCAGCGCGATGTGGTGCACCTCGCGGGCGTCGCCGCTCTCCACCACCAGCGCGACGCGCAGCCGCTCCTTGGTGCGCACCAGGTGGTGGTGCACGGCGGAGACCAGCAGCAGCGACGGGATCGGCGCCATCCGGTGGTCGGAGTCGCGGTCGGACAGCACCAGAATGCCCGCGCCCGCCGCGATGGCCTCGGACGCCTCGCGGCGCACCTGGGCCACCGCCGCCGCCAGCGCGTCCGCCCCACCATCCACTTCGTACAGTCCAGAGAGGACAGTGCAGGCGTAGCCGGGCAGGTCGCCGTCGTCGTTGACGTGGATGAGCTTGGCCAGCTCGTCGTTGTCGATGACCGGGTACGGGAGCTGGATGTGCCGGCAGGACGCCGGTCCGGGCTCCAGCAGGTTCTGCTCCGGGCCCATGATGCGCTGCACCGAGGTGACGATCTCCTCGCGGATCGCGTCCAGCGGCGGATTGGTCACCTGGGCGAAGTTCTGCTTGAAGTAGTCGTACAGCAGCCGCGGCCGCTGCGAGAGCGCGGCGGGCGGGGTGTCGGTGCCCATCGACCCGATCGGCTCGGCCCCGGTGACCGCCATCGGGGTGAGCAGGATCTTGAGCTCCTCCTCGGTGTAGCCGAAGGTGAGCTGGCGGCGCAGCACCGACTCGTGCGTCTGCACCACGTGTTCGCGGTCGGGGAGGTCGGCGATCTCCAGCAGGCCCGCGTGCAGCCACTCCGCGTACGGCAGGTCGTCGGCCAGCCCGGCCTTGACCTCGTCGTCGTCCACGATCACGCCCGCGGCAGTGTCCACAAGGAACATCCGGCCGGGCTGCAACCGGCCCTTGGCCACGACTTCACTCGGCGGCACGTCGAGCACGCCGGTCTCGCTGGCCAGCACGATCCGCCCGTCCGCGGTCTGCCACCAGCGCGCGGGGCGCAGGCCGTTGCGATCGAGCACCGCGCCGACGACCGTGCCGTCGGTGAACGTGACACACGCCGGGCCGTCCCACGGTTCCATCATGCTGGCGTGGAACTGGTAGAACGCGCGGCGCCGCTGGTCCATCCCGGTGTGGTTCTCCCACGCCTCCGGGATCATCATCAGCACCGCGTGCGGCAGCGACCGCCCGCCAAGGTGCAGCAACTCCAGCACCTCGTCGAAGGAGGCGGAGTCCGAGCCGTCCGGGTCGACGATCGGGTAGAGCCGGGTGAGGTCGCCGGGCAGCAGGTCGGACTCCAGCAGCGCCTCGCGGGCGCGCATCCGGTTCCGGTTGCCGCGCACGGTGTTGATCTCGCCGTTGTGCGCGACGTAGCGGAACGGGTGGGCCAGCGGCCAGGACGGGAAGGTGTTGGTGGAGAACCGGCTGTGCACCAGCGCGATCGCGCTGCGCAGCCGCTCGTCGGACAGGTCGGGGAAGAACGCGGGAAGCTGCGCAGTGGTCAGCATTCCTTTGTAGACCATCGTACGCGTTGACAGCGAAGGGAAGTAGGTGCCGCAGCCGATCATCGCACTGTCCCGCTCGACCCGCTTGCGCAGGCAGAACACCAGCCGGTCCAACTCGATCCCGCGGGGAGCGCGACCGTCGGCGTCGGGCTCCCCGGTGATGAACGGCATCGCGAAATGCGGCATGACCGACAGCGCGGTCGGCCCGATGTCCGCGGCCGCCGGGGCGACCGGCACGTCGCGCCAGCCCGCGACCCGCAGGCCCTCCTCGCCCGCGATCCGCTCGATCAGCGCGACGGCCTTCGCGCGCGGGTCGGGATCGGTGGGGAGGAACGCCAGGCCGGTGGCGTAGCCGTGCGCGCCCTGGTCATCCGGCTCGGGCAGCGCGAACCCGACCTCCGCGCGCAGCAGGTCGTCCGGGAGCTGCACGAGGATGCCCGCGCCGTCGCCGCTGGTCGGCTCGGCGCCCGCGGCGCCGCGGTGTTCCAGGTTCGCCAGCGCGGTGAGCGCGTCGGAGACGATGCCGTGGGAGCGCCTGCCCCGGATGTCGGCGACCATGGCCACACCGCAGGCGTCGCGTTCGGTGGTCGGGTCGTAGAGCCCTTGGGGTCGCGGCAGCGCGGAGAAGATCACCTACGGCCTCCTGTCTGCGGTCTCGCGCTCAGTTCGGCCTCGCCGGGTGGCCAGGCCACTGCTGGGCACGGGACGACAGCGGCCCGCGTTGACATGAGCTTAACAGTCTGGAAACGAGCAGGACACCGTTTCAGGCGACGCTCGGGCGCACCGCTGCGCGGGCACGCCGGTCACCCAGGGCAAGGGTAGCCGAGGGTGCTGACGCCCGCGCCCGGTCAGCGGACTTCCGCCACCAGCAGCGGAAAGGCGAACGTCCGGCCCGCGTCGGCGTCGAGCATCGCCACCGCGTTGGCGGACATCTCGCGGATGAACTCGCTCTCGCCGTGTTCGGCGGTGACCTGCGACCACAGCCGCCACAGCGCGGGCCCGTCCGCGTGCTCCCTGACCGACCGGATATCCACTTTTCCGGTGCGGGCCCACAGGTTCCGCCACCAGTCGGCGGTGTGGAACGCCGCGAAGTCCCACTCCCAGTACGTCCGCAGCCACGCGGGTGGCTCGGTGAACTCCGCGCGCACGCCGGGAACCGCGATGCCGATCCGGCCGCCCGGGCGGACGAACTTCGCCAGGTAGCCGATGTAGAGGTCGGCGGTGCCGAAGTACTGGTAGGCGTCGACACTGACCACGGCGTCGAAGTAGCCCTCGGCGAACTTGAGGTCGTGTGCCTCGGCGTGCAGCGGGAACACCCGGTCGGCGACGCCTGCCGCGGTGAACCGGGCGAAGTTGTCACCCGGCTCGATCCACAGGTCGGCCGCCCACACCTGCACGCCGAACTCCCGCGCCAGGAACACGGAGGTGAGGCCGCGTCCGCAGCCCAGGTCGAGCACGCGCATGCCGGGTTCGAGGCCGAGGTCGGCGGCCAGGTCTTCGAGCAGCCACAGCGGGTGCGGCCCCATGCAGTTGGCGATGAGCCAGGCGGGGTCGTAGCCGGTGGAGCGGGGGAACTCGGGGCGCGCGAGGGCACTCAGGTCGGTCACCACGGCAGCCTGCCGTGGCCGGTGCCCGCGCGCATCCCGTTATTCGGCGTCCTTGCGCGCGCCGCCCGCGGGCTCGGCGTCCGCGAGGTCGGCTGCCTTGGCTACCTCGGCCTCGTCGTTGTCGGCGCTGTCTTTGTCGGCGCTGTTCTTGTCGAGGCTGTCTTTGTCGGCGCTTGCCTCGTCTGTGCTGTCCTTGCCTGCGCTGTCCTTGCCTGCGCTGTCCTCGTCTGCGCTGTCCTCGTCTGCGGTCGGTTCATCCACAGTGGACAGAATCTCGCGCTCGCCGCGGCTGCGCGCCAGGACGAAGTAGGCCACCGCGCCCGCGAACAGCACGATCGAGGTCCAGACGTTGATCCGCAGGCCGAGCACCTGCGTCGCCGGGTCGGTGCGCATCATCTCGATCACGCCGCGGCCCACCGTGTAGCCCGCGACGTAGATCGCGAACGCGCGGCCGTGGCCGAGGCGGAACCGGCGGTCGGCCCACACCACGATCGCGGCGACCACGAGGTTCCAGATCAGCTCGTAGAGGAACGTCGGGTGCACGGGGCTGTTCTCGATCAGCGTGTGATCGATCGCGACGCCGTTGAGCGGGTCCTCGACGCCGAACTCGTTGACCCGGCGGTAGATCTCCAGGCCCCACGGCAGGTCGGTCGGGCCGCCGTAGAGTTCCTGGTTGAAGTAGTTGCCGAGGCGGCCGATGGCCTGCGCGACCACGATCCCGGGCGCGACGGCGTCGGCGAACACCGGCAGCGGCACCCCCCTGCGCCTGCACCCGATCCACGCGCCGACCGCGCCGAGGGCGATGGCGCCCCAGATGCCGAGCCCGCCGTCCCAGATGCGCAGCGCGTCGAGCGGGTTCTTGCCCTCGCCGAAGTACCGGTAGTAGTCGGTGGCCACGTGGTAGAGGCGCCCGCCGACCAGCCCGAACGGCACCGCCCACACCGCGACGTCGATGACCGTGCCCGCGGCGCCACCGCGCGCGATGAGCCGCCGCTCACCCCACCAGATGGCCACCACGATCCCGGCGATGATGCACAGCGCGTACGCGCGCAGCGGGAGCGTGATGAATCCGAGGTCCAACTGCCAGACACCGCGGTCGGGACTGGGGATGCTCGCCATTAACAGCGTGGAGGCGTTCGTCACGGCGCCCACGGTATCGGTGGCCGGTGTCGTCGCCGTGAAGAGGTGCCCTCAGGCGAGGTCGAGGTCGGCGGGGAACGGCTCGGCGAACCTGAGCCGCCCCTGCACACTCGCCGCGACCTTGGTGTACTCCTCGCCGTCAAGGGCGAACAGGACCGCCGATGCGGGCCGGGGGACGGGATCGACCAGCAGGTAGAACGGGATTCGCGCCTCCGCGTAGAGGGCCCGCTTCTGCGCCTTGTCATACGACCGCGACGACGGCGAGATGACCTCCGCCGCCAGGAGGACGTCCGCCGCGTGGAAGTAGAGCCTGTCAGCGTCGGGGACGGTGACGACGACCAGATCAGGAATCAGCAGTCGCTGGGAGTTGAGAACCACGTTCACGCCCGGCAACAACTCCAGGTGGGGCGGAAGCGCGGCCGGAAGACCCACCTGGAGACGCTGCAACACCCGCTGGTGGGGCGCACCGGGTGCGGGGCTCAAGACGACCGCACCATCGATGAGCTCCACCCGCTGGCCCTGGTCCTCAGGCATGGCGAGGATTTCCTGGAGTGTCCAACTCTGCGGGTGTCGAGGGAACTCGTAGTTTTCGACTGGCATGGCCACTTCGGGTCACCTCCGAGGATCGCCGGTTGTCACCAGTGTGACATGCCGACGATGAAGTCGTTGCGCACATGCCGCAACCCTGATCGGCGACACCGACAGAAACCGCTGCTCAGCGAGGCCCGGACCCAAGATCACCCGATCGTGGTCGGGGCCTTGCGTACCCCGGCCGCCAGTTCGACCGCCAACTCGCGCACCGAGTCGACGCCGACCTCCGCGCGGGTGACGAAGGCCGAGCCGACGATGACGGCGTCCGCGAAGCCCGCCACCTCCGCGGCCTGCGCCCCCGACCGCACGCCCAGCCCGACCCCGATCGGCAGCGACGTGTGGGCGCGGGCGCGCTCGACCAGCCCGGGCGCCGCGCCGCCCACCGCGTCACGGGCGCCGGTGACGCCCATGACGGCAGTGGCGTAGAGGAACCCGGAGGACGCGGCCGCCGTCGAGGCGATGCGCTGCTCCGAGGACGACGGGGCGACCAGGAAGATCCGGTCCAGGTCGTGCGCCGCCGAGGCGGCCAGCCAGTCCTGGGCCTCGTCGGGGATGAGGTCGGGGGTGATCATGCCCAGGCCGCCCGCGGCGGCGAGGTCGCGGGCGAACGCGTCGACGCCGTAGCGGTGCACCGGGTTCCAGTACGTCATCACGACCGCCTGCCCGCCCGCCGCCGACACGGCCTCGACTACGCGGAACAGGTCGCGCAGCCGGAAGCCCCCGCGCAGGGCGGTCTCGGCGGCGGCCTGGATGACCGGGCCGTCGATGACCGGGTCGGAGAACGGCACACCGACCTCGACCAGGTCGCAGCCGGAGTCGACCATGGCGGTCAGCAGGTCGATGGAGCCGTCGACGGTCGGGTAGCCCGCGGGCAGGTAGCCGACGAGCGCGCCGCGCCCCTGCGCCCTGGTCCGCGCGAACACCGGGTCGAGCCTGCCCATGTCAGGACCCTTCGTAGAAACCGAAATACTTCGCCGCGGTGTCCATGTCCTTGTCGCCCCGGCCGGACAGGTTGACCAGGATGAGCCCCTCGGGCCCGAGTTCCCGGCCGAGCACGAGCGCACCGGCCAGCGCGTGCGCGGACTCGATCGCCGGGATGATGCCCTCGGTGCGCGAGAGGAGCTGGAACGCCGCCATCGCCTCGTCGTCGGTGGCCGAGCGGTACTCGGCGCGCGCGGTGTCCTTGAGCCAGGCGTGTTCCGGGCCGACGCCCGGGTAGTCCAGGCCCGCCGAGATCGAGTACGCCTCGACGATCTGGCCGTCCTCGTCCTGCAGCAGGTAGGACCGGGCGCCGTGCAGCATGCCGGGGGTGCCCTCGGTCAGCGTCGCGCCGTGTTCGCCGGACTCGATGCCCTTGCCGCCGGGCTCGATGCCGACCAGCCGCACACCGGGGTCGTCGATGAAGCCGTGGAAGATGCCGATCGCGTTGGACCCGCCGCCGACGCACGCGGTGACCACGTCGGGCAGCCGACCGGCCAGGTCCAGGATCTGCGCCCGCGCCTCGTCGCCGATGACGCGGTGGAAGTTGCGCACCATGACCGGGAACGGGTGCCCGCCTGCGGCGGTGCCGAGCAGGTAGTGCGTGTTGTCCACATTGGTCACCCAGTCGCGCAGGGCCTCGTTGATGGCGTCCTTGAGGGTGCGCGAGCCTGCCTTCACCGGGATGACCTCGGCGCCGAGCAGCTTCATCCGCGCGACGTTGAGCGCCTGGCGCTGGATGTCGACCTCGCCCATGTAGACCACGCAGTCCAGGCCCATGAGCGCGCACGCGGTGGCGGTGGCCACGCCGTGCTGGCCGGCGCCGGTCTCGGCGATGACCCGCGGCTTGCCCATCCGCTTGGTGAGCAGCGCCTGGCCCAGCACGTTATTGATCTTGTGTGAGCCGGTGTGGTTGAGATCCTCGCGCTTGAGGAACACCCGCGCGCCGCCCGCGTGCTCGGCGAACCGCGGCGCCTCGGTGAGCAGCGACGGCCTGCCCGCGTAGTCGCGCAGCAGTCGGGTGAACTCGGCGGTGAACTCCGGGTCGAGCCGGGCCTTGTCGTACTCGGCCGACAGCTCGTCGAGCGCCCCGATCAGCGCCTCCGGCATGAACCGGCCGCCGTACGGGCCGAAGTGGCCGCCCTCGTCGGGGTCGTGCGGGCTGCGCGCGTGCGGGTCGGGCTCGTCCCGCTCGGTCATCGGCTCGGCCTCGGGCAGGCCGGGTGCGACCCGGCGGTGACGAGCTGGACCACGGCGGCCTTCGGGTCGTCGCTGGCCACCAGACCCTCGCCGACCAGCACCGCGTCGGCGCCCGCGCCCGCGTAGGTCATCAGGTCGCTCGGGCCGCGCACGCCGGACTCGGCGATCTTGACGACGCCCGAGGGCAGGCCGGGCGCGAGCCTGCCGAAGACGTCCCGGTCGACCTCCAGGGTGTGCAGGTCGCGCGCGTTGACGCCGATGACCCGGGCGCCCGCCTCCAGCGCGCGATCGGCCTCCTCGGCGGTGTGCACCTCGACCAGCGCGGTCATGCCGAGCGACTCGACCCGGTCGAGCAGCGAGGCCAGCGCGTTCTGCTCCAGCGCGGCGACGATCAGCAGCACCAGGTCGGCGCCGTGCGCGCGGGCCTCGTGCACCTGGTACGGGCTGACGATGAAGTCCTTGCGCAGCAAGGGAATGTCCACGACCGCGCGGACGGCGTCGAGGTCGGCGAGCGAGCCGCCGAAACGGCGCTGTTCGGTGAGGACGCTGATGACCCGGGCGCCCGCGTCGGCGTAGTCCTTGGCCAGCGCGGCCGGGTCGGCGATGACGGCCAGGTCGCCCCTGGACGGGCTGCGCCGCTTGACCTCGGCGATGACGCCGACGTCCGACCCGCGCAGCGCGGACATCGCGTCCCGCGGCGGCGCGGCCTTCGCGGCCAACTCCTTGATGGTGTCGAAGGAAACGGCCGCCTCGCGAACGGCGAGGTCCTCCCGGACGCCCTCGACGATCGAGTCCAGGATGCTCACAAGCCACCCTCTATCGATGTCCCGCTCGTGTAGTCCCTCACAAGCACTGCCCCTTCCCGCCGAATTGATGCTAGCTCCGGCCCGTCAGGCGGTAGGGCACCGGGTCCACGCTTCACGGTTCCCGGGCGGTGGGATCCTCGCCGTCGGAAAGCGCGCGCCACAGGTCGGGCTCGGACTCCTTGGCGGCGCCCGGAGTCCGGTACCGCGCGCCCAGCCGCGCCATCCGGTGGCCGCGCGACAGCAACAGGAGTCCGACGGCCACCAGCAGCGCGCCGCCGGTCACCGCCAGGGCCCGTCCCCAGGTGCCGGGGCCGATGGCCTGGTACAGCGGGACGACGCCCGCGAGCGCCACCACCAGCCCCAGTGCCCGCCGCGCGAGTCCGCCCAGCGCCACCACGCCCGCGATCGCGGCGAGGGCCAGCACCGCCAGCGGCACCAGCGCGGGCGCGACCTCGGCGCCCGGCACGGCGACGGCGGTGGTCGCGTCGGTGCCCGGCCGCGCCCGCACCTCGGTGCCCCACGCGAGCCGCGACGCCACCCACAATGCCAAGGCGGCCAACGACAAGCCCAGCGTGACCATCCACAATGGACGTCTGGTCACGGCGCGGCCGGGCGCATGGTCTCCGCGGTGGCGATCGCGGCGAGCACGGCGCCCGCCTTGTTGACGCACTCGGTGTCCTCGGCTGCCGGGTTCGAGTCGGCCACGATGCCCGCGCCCGCCTGCACGTAGGCCACGCCGTCGCGAATGAGCGCGGTGCGGATGGCGATCGCGGTGTCGCAGTCGCCCGCGAAGTCGAGGTAGCCGACCACGCCGCCGTAGAGGCCGCGCCGGGTCGGCTCCAACTCCTCGATCAGCTCCATCGCGCGCGGCTTGGGCGCGCCGGACAGCGTGCCTGCCGGGAAGCAGGCCGCGACCGCGTCGAACGCCGTCTTGCCCTCGGCCAGCTCGCCGGTGACCGTGGACACGATGTGCATGACGTGGCTGTAGCGCTCCACCCGGAAGAAATCGACGACGCTGACGGTGCCCGGCTTGCAGACCCGGCCGAGGTCGTTGCGGCCGAGGTCGACCAGCATGACGTGCTCGGCGCGCTCCTTCTCGTCGGCCAGCAGATCCTTCTCCAGGATCTCGTCCTCTTCTGGGTCGACGCCACGCCACCGGGTGCCCGCGATCGGGTGCGTGGTGGCCCGGCCGTCGCGCACGGTGACCAGGGCTTCCGGGCTGGAGCCGACGATGCTGAACCCGTCGAGGCGAAGCAGGTACATGTACGGGCTCGGGTTGGACGTGCGCAGCACGCGGTAGACGTCGAGCGGGTCGGCCTCGGTGCGCATCTCGAACCGCTGCGACACCACGATCTGGAACGCCTCGCCCGCGCGGATCGCCTCCTTGGCGGTGCGCACGGCGTCCTGGTAGTCGGCGGGCTCGCGCCTGCGCAGGTAGTCCGGCGCAGGCCGGTCGAACACGGTGGCCGTGGGCGGGGCGGGGGTTTGCAGGCCGACGGTCATCGCGTCGAGCCGGGCCACCGCGTCGTCGTAGGCGGCGTCGACCCCGGCCGGGGCGTCGTCCCAGTTCACGGCGTTGGCGATGAGGGTGACGGTGCCCTCGTGGTGGTCGAGCGCGGCCAGGTCGGTGGCCAGCAGCATGACCAGCTCGGGGAGCTTCAGATCGTCCTCGGCCAGCTCGGGGAGCCGTTCGAGCCTGCGCACGGCGTCGTAGCCGATGTAGCCGACCATGCCGCCGGTCAGCGGCGGCAGCCCCGGCAGCGGGTCGGTGTGCAGCGCCCGCACGGTCTCGTTGAGCGCGTCGAGCGGGTCGCCGCCCTCGGGCAGGCCGACCGGCGGCGTGCCGGTCCAGTGCGCCTCGCCGCCGGTCGCGGTCAGCGCGGCGGCGCTGCGCACGCCGACAAACGACCAGCGCGACCACGAGCGGCCGTTCTCGGCGGACTCGAACAGGAAGGTGCCCGGGCGGTCGGCCGCGAGCTTGCGGTAGACCCCGACCGGGGTCTCGGCGTCGGCAAGGACGCGGCGGACGACCGGGATGACCCGGCGGCCCGCGGCGAGGACGTGGAACTCCGCGCGGGTGGGGCTTACCTCGCCCATGCCGGTGTTCGCCGCGGGCCGAGGGGGGATGCCGATCACACTGACCATGGCCGACATTCTGCCGTGCGCGATCGCGGCCACCCCGGGCCGGGGTAATTCAACTATCGTTGAATCGATGGGCCGTAGGACATGATGAGGGTGTGACGACAAGCGTGCGGCAGGACGACGGGGACCGGCGGCGCGGTCGCCGCCCGGGCGGCACCGACACCCGGGCCGCGCTGCTCGCCGCCGCCCGCGAGGTGTTCAGCGAACAGGGCTACGACGGCGCCACGGTGCGCGCGATCGCCGGGCGCGCCGGGGTGGACGCGGCGATGGTCAACCACTGGTTCGGCGGCAAGGACGCGCTCTTCGGCGAAGCCGTGCTGCGGTTGCCGTTCAGCCCGAAGGAACTGCTCGCCACGCTGCTGGACGGCGATCCGGCCGACCTCGGCGAGCGCATCGTGCGCACCTTCCTGACCAGGTGGGACGCCCAGGACGGCGGCGTGTTCGCCGCCCTGGTGCGCAGCGTCGCGGGCCACGAGCAGGTCGCCCACGCGCTGCGCGACTTCTTCATCCGCGGGGTGTTCGGCCAGCTCGTGCCGACGGTCGCCGACGACCGGCGCGAACTGCGGGCCAACCTGGTGGCGGCGCAGATGATCGGCATCGGGATGGTCCGCTACGTGGCCAAGTTCGAGCCGGTGGCGTCCACCGACATCGAGACCGTGGTCACCGCGGTGGCGCCGAACATCCAGCGCTACCTCACCGGCAGGCTGGACTAGGCCGTGTCCACAAAGGACCTATCGCAGCAGTGAGTGCGCGTCGAAACAGGTGCGGTCGCCCGTGTGGCAGGCGGCGCCCTCCTGGTCGACAACGAGCAGGATGGTGTCGCCGTCGCAGTCGATGCGCACGTCGTGCACCGCCTGGGTGTGCCCGGAGGTCTCCCCCTTGACCCACAACCTGTTGCGGCTGCGGGAGAAGTAGGTCGCGCGCCGGGTGGTGAGGGTCAGGTGCAGCGCCTCGTCGTCCATCCACGCGACCATGAGCACCTCGCCGGTGCCGCGCTGCTGCGCCACCGCGCACACCAACCCCTCGGCGTTGCGCTTGAGCCGCGCCGCGATCGCCGGGTCGAGCGCGCTCACCTGTGCACCCCGCCGAGATACTCCCGCGCGGGCCGGGTCATCAGCAGCACCACCACATACGCGTGCGCGGCGGCGAGCAGGCCCGAGGCCGTGCGCGCCCACCACGGCAGTTCTCCGAGCGCGATCAGCGTGTGCACCAGGGTGGCCACCACCGCCACCGTGATCGCCCCGCCGCGCGCGAACGGCAGCCGCACGACCAGGGCGGCGACCACGGCCAACTCGACCAGCACCACCCCGATCGGGAACCGCAGCACCCCCGGGTCGGCCGCGAACCGGACGAACCCGAGCGCCAGGAACACCACCGCGGCACCGCCGACGATGGCCGCCGCGAGCCGCACCTCCAGCGGCCGGGTCACCGGACCACGATTCCGGCCGCGCGCAAGGTGTCCTTGACCTCGCCGATGCGCAACTGTCCGAAGTGGAACACGCTGGCGGCGAGCACCGCGTCGGCGCCGCTGGCCACCGCCGGGACGAAATGGTCGAGCGAACCCGCTCCCCCGCTGGCGATGAGCGGCACGTCGACCACGGCCCGGACCAGTTCGATCAGCGCCAGGTCGAAGCCCGCCTTGGTGCCGTCGGCGTCCATCGAGTTGAGCAGGATCTCGCCCACGCCCAACTCCTGCCCGCGCGCGGCCCACTCGACGGCGTCGATGCCGGTGCCGCGGCGGCCGCCGTGCGTGGTCACCTCGAAGCCCGATGGCGTCGGCGCGGACCCGGCGGGCACGCGCCGCGCGTCGACCGACAGCACGATGCACTGCGCGCCGTAGCGGTGCGACGCCTCGCGCAGGAACTCCGGGCGGGCGATGGCGGCGGTGTTGACGCTCACCTTGTCCGCGCCCGCGCGCAGCAGCTTGTCGACATCGGACACCTCGCGCACGCCGCCGCCCACGGTGAGCGGGATGAACACCTGCTCGGCGGTGCGGCGCACCACGTCGAAGGTGGTCTCCCGGTCCGACGAGGACGCGGTGACGTCGAGGAAGGTGAGCTCGTCCGCACCCTCGGCGTCGTACGCCGCGGCCAGCGCGACGGGATCGCCCGCGTCGACCAGGTCGGTGAAGTTGACTCCCTTGACGACCCGCCCCGCGTCGACGTCGAGGCACGGGATCACGCGTACCGCTACAGGCATGCCGTCGAGCCTACGGGGCCGGGAATCAGCCGCAGTAGGGCAGGACCCGCTCCCCGAAGGTGCGGATGGACTCCAGCACGATCTCGTGCGGCACCGTGCCGAGTTGCATGACCAGGATCAGCTCGTCCACGCCCGCGTCGGCGAACCGCGCGATCTGCTCCCGGCACGCCGCCGGATCACCGATGACGCCGGTCAGCGGGACGTCCGGGGCGAGCCGGTCGTCCATCGCGGTACGCAGTTCGTCCTCGGGCAGCGGCCCGGAATCGGCGTCCAGCGGCCCGATCGGGCGGTTCTCGCTGCCGTAGTACTTCAACTGGGACTGCCAGAAGTACCGCGCGCCGCGGAATCCGTACTCGCACGCCCGCCGGTCGTCGTCGAGCACGATGCTCATCGGCGTGCACGCGTAGTGGTTGGTCACCGCACCGCCGACGGGGTCGGCCGACGCCACGGCCGCGCGGTACTCCTGCACCCGCTTGGTCAGCTTCTTCTGTGTGCCCGCGGCGAAGTTCAGCGTGCCGAGGCCGAGCGCGCCCGCCTCGCGCGCGCTGGACGGGGTGCTGCATGCGGCGAACATCGGCGGGTGCGGCTGCTGCACGGGCTTGGGCACGACCTGCGTCGGCGGGATGGTGAAGAACTCACCGTCCCATTCGAACACCTCGTCCTGCCACATCCGCGGGATCATCCGTTGCGCCTCAAGCCATTGCGCGCCCAGCGTCGGGATGTCGGACTCGAACGCGCGCTGCTCGGTGCGACTGCCGGACTTGCCCGATCCCCAGTTGACCCGGCCGTTGGACAGGATGTCCAACGTCGCCACCCGCTCGGCGATCCGCATGGGATGGTTGTAGCGGTACGGCGTGAGCGTGACCCCGTGCCCGATGCGCACGTTCTCCGTCCGCGCGGCGACGTAGGCGAGGAAGACCTCCGGCGCGGAACTCTGCGCGTACTCGCGCAGGCCGTGGTGTTCCACCGCCCACACCGCGTGATAACCCAGGCGGTCGGCGAGCACAGCCTGCTCGACGCAGTCGTGGAACAGCTTCCGCTCGGTCGCCGGGGTGGGCGAGGCGATCTGCATCTCGAAGAACAGCGAGAATTTCATAGGTCCCCCCAGGGTTCCGGGTGATCGCCTCAGCCGGCGACCATGCTCCACGGTTCGGGAATCCGCGCTGCCAGGCGGGGCTTGCGGTCGGCCCACCAGCGGACCGACTTGGCGAGCATCGCGGCCGGATCCTCGACCTGCCGCGTGGGCGCCATCGGTCGATCCATGCTGGTGTAGCTCTCGAACATGCCGAGGAGCCGCACCACCTGGAGCTGCACCTGGGACAGGTGCTGCTCGGCCAGCGGCAGGAAGAACCGGTGCCACCGCCGGGTGGTGATGAACGGCGGCGGCTCGATGGGCGTGATCCCGCGCTCGGCACGCCAGTCGTTCAGCGTGCCGCAGACGACGTCGAGCAGTTCGCCCAGCCGCAGGCACTGCGTGCCGCCCGTGATCACCTCGGTGCGCGGCGACGACGGTGGCGCACCCATCGACGCGGCGACGACCACCTCGGCCACCTGGTCCACGGGCGCCAGTTCCGCGTAGCCGCCCGGATCGCCGACGACCGCGGCGGCCAGGCCGGACACCAGGGTCTGGACCAGCGTGTAGGGGCCGGTGAAGCGGCCGATCGCGCCGTTCGCCCGGTCGCCCACGATCAGCGGCGGGCGCACCACGGTCAGCGGCCCCGGCGCCCGCTCCCGCACCAGGGTCTCGCATTCCGCCTTGGACCACTCGTATCCGTTGCGGTACCGGCCGAACGACGTGGGCACCGCGTGCTCGTCGGGGTCGGCGCCGTCGGCGTACGCGGTGGACAAGTGCACCAGGTGGGTGTGGTCGCCCACCAGGTCGAGCACCGCCTCCGTCGGCCGGATGTTCGCCTCGACGGCGTCCTCGCGGCTCAGGCTCCAGCGGGTCGACGCGGCCGAGTGCACCACGACGTCCCACGGTCCGCGCAGCGCGTCCGGCGGCGGCTCGGCGCCCATGGTCCACGCGACTTCGTCCGGGTGGACCGGGCGGCGGGCGACCCTGGTCAGCTCGACGTCCGCGCCCAGCGCGCCGAACGCCCGCACCACCTCCTGCCCCACAACCCCGGTGGACCCGGTGATCAGAACCCGCACGACTGCTCCTCTCCGGTCAGCACGGCGCGACCACCAGCGACACGTTGTGTCCGCCGAACGCGAACGAGTTGGTCAGCGCGGGCAGCCTGCTGATCTCCCGCGGGGCACCGGACACGACGTCGATCCGGGCCATGTCGGGGCTGCCCGCCGCGAAGTTCGCCACCGGCGGCACCGCCCGGTTCGACGCCGACATCAGCGTCACCACCGCCTCCACCGCCCCCGCCGCGCCCAGCGAGTGGCCCAGCACGCCCTTGGACGCGGTGACCGGTGGGCAGTCGTCGCCGAAGCAGTCGGCGATGGCGCGCGCCTCGGCGAGGTCATTGTGCACAGTGGACGTTCCGTGCGCGTTGATGTGGCCGATGTCGCCCGGCGCGAGCCCGGCGTCGGCCAGCGCCAGGCGCATGCAGTCGGCCGCGCACCCACCGTCCGCGCGCGGCGCGACGATGTGGAAGGCGTCGGAGTTGCTGCCGTAGCCCAGGATCTCGCCGATGATCGGCGCGCCCCTGGCCACGGCGTGCTCCCAGCGCTCCAGCACGAAGAACGCCGCCCCCTCCCCCATCACGAAGCCGTCGCGCCCGGCGTCGAAGGGCCTGCTGGCCGACCCGGGATCGTCGTTGCGCCGCGACAACGCGCCCATGCGGGCGAAGGAGGACACCACGACCGGTGAGAGCGACGCCTCGACCCCGCCCGCGACGACCACGTCCAGCTCGCCCGAGCGGATCTTGAGCGTCGCCTCGCCGATGGCGGTCGCTCCGCTCGCGCAGGCCATGGCGTAGGTCAGGGCGGAGCCGTGTGCCTTGAGCCGCAAGCTGATCCGCGCCGCTGCCGCGCTGGCCATGATCCGGGGCACGGTGAACGCGGGCACCTTGTCCGGCCGGTCGCCGTAGTCGTTCACCAGCCGCTCGGCGGGGGTCAGACCGCCCGCGCCGATCCCCACCGTCACCCCGACCCGCTTCGGGTCCGCGGCCGCGGCGTCCAGGCGCGCGTCGGCGATCGCGTCCGCCGCCGCCGCGATCGCCAGCAGCGCGGCGCGTTCGAGTTGGCGCTGCTCGCGAATCGAGCAGTACGCGGCGACGTCGAACTCGGGGACCGCGCAGGCGAAGGTCACCGGCAGCCCGAGTTCGGCGAACTCCTCGACCGTGGCGGCGGTCGACCTGGCCTCGACCAGGGTGGCCATCGCCTGCTTGATCTGGTTGCCCGCGGGCGTCTTCAGGCCCAGTCCGCTCACCGCCACCCGGACGCGGTCGGTCACGTTCCCGCCTGCATGCGCCGGTACAGCAGGTCGATCGCGTGCCCCACGTTGCGCATGTCGATGAGGTCGGACGCGTCGATCCGGGTGCCGAGCGCGGTCTCCAGCCGGGTGCCGATCTCCATCAGCTCCAGACTGTCCACTTCGTACTTGTCGCGCAGGTCGGTGCTTTCCTGGATCTCCTCGGTCGGCACGCCGACCACCTGCGCGACCCGGCTCAGCACCACCTCGGCCAACTCGGCTCGCTGCATCGCCACTCCCTTGTCCATCGCCGCTCCCTCAGTCATCGCTACCCCGGCGCAGCCCGGGGGCCGCCTCGTCCAAGTCCAATGAGGACGGTAAGCCGAGCGCGCGGCGCGCCAGGTACTGCTTGGTCGCGGCCGGGGTCGGCGGGTGGAACCGGATCGCCTGCGCGTCGCGCCAGAGCCGCTCCAGCGGCAGCGACCGGGCATAGGACGCCCCGCCGCACGCCTCCGCGAACGCGCCGACGGCGTCCGGCACGGCCCGCACCGCCTGCTGCTTGACCGCGAGCGCGGCCGACACGAGGTACTCCGGGGCCGCGCCCGCGTCCATCCGGCGGGCCACGTCCGCGCACGCCGACTCCAGCGTGAGCAGCGCCGCCACGTGGTCGCCGAGCGCGGCCTGGTAGCTGGGCAGTTCCGCGCGGCTGCTGTCCAGGTGCGCGATGCGCAGCCTGCCCATCAGGTCGGCGGCGTGGCCGAGCGCGGCGCGGGCGAGCCCGAGGTAGCAGGCGGTGGCGGTGAGCGCGAACCAGATGACCCCGGCGGCGAACACGTCGTCGTCCTCGGAACCCGCGGGCGCCTCGTAGAAGACGAGTTCACGCGGGATGAAACAATCCTGTAGCACCAACGTGTTCGACGCCGAGCCGCGCATGCCCATGGTGTCCCAGTCCTCGACCACGCTGAGCCCGGGCGCGGTCGTGGGCAGCAGCGCCACCAGGACCGTCTCCGGCCCGGCCTGCACCTGCAGGCACACCAGGTCCGCCTCGGCGGCCAGTGAGCAGGGCCGCTTGCGCCCGGACACCCGCCAGCCGCCGTCCACCGGCTCGGCGATCAGCGTCGAGCGGGTGGTGGAGCCGCCGAGGTTCGGTTCGGCGAAAGCCGAGGCCAGCAACCGGTTCTGGGTGGCGATGGCCTCCATCAGCAGCCACGACGTGTCCGTCCGGCGGCGCCAGTGCTCGACCATCAGGCCGACCGAGAACAGGTGCATGTTCACCGCGACGGCCAGGCCGGGGTCGCTCGCGGCGAGCGCCCGCTGCAACGCGCAGCACTTGACCAGGTTCGCGCCGCCGCCGTGGAACTGCTCGGGAACCGGCAGCCCGGGCCAGTTGTGCTCCCGCAACAACTCCAGGCTCCGGGCGGCAGGCCGACCGTCGCGATCGGACTGTTGGGCCAGCGACGCGATCTCGTCGAGCACGTGCGCGGGCAGGTCGGCGCTGACGTCCGGCCAGACGTCGTCGAAGAGTCCGCCCTTGCCGGTCACCCCGCCACCTCGACCCGCCGGTCGGCCATGGTCTGCCGGGTCTGCTCGACGGCACCCGCGAGCGCGTCCATCGCCTGGCGCACATCGCCCTCGGTGGCGACCATCGGCGGCAGCAGGCGCAGCGTCTCGGGCCTGCTCAGGCACGGCGACACCAGCAAACCCCGCTGCGCCAGGCCGAAGACGACCTCGCCCGCGTGCTCCGGGGTGGCGAAGTCCACGCCCCAGATCAGCCCCTGGCCGCGGACTTCGGTGACCACGTCGGGGAACCGGTCCCGCAGCCGCGCCAACCCACTGTCCATAAAGGACGAAACCTGGACGCCGTTGTCGGCGTGTGCCTCGATCGCGGCCAGCGCGGCGGGCACCGCCGCCATGCACAGCGGCTGACCGCCGAACGTCGCGGTGTGCCGGAACGGGTCGGCGACCAGCGGCTGGTAGAGCCGCTCGGAGCACACCGCGGCCGACACCGGCACCACCCCGCCGCCGAGCGGCTTGCCGAGCAGCACGGCGTCCACCGGCAGCCCCGCCGCCAGCGCGAGCGAGCGCGGCCCGCCCCGGCGTAGGCCGACCTGGATCTCGTCGGAGATCACGAAGGCGCCCGCGCTCCTGGCGTCCTCGGCCCACTGGGCGAGCACCGCCGGGTCCAGCGCCACCACGCCGTTCTCCCCTTGCACCGGTTCGAAAATGACCGCGGCGAGGTCGCCGTCGGCCGCCGCGCGACGCACCGCGTCGGCGTCGGCGGGGTCCGCGTGCACCGCGCCGCCGAGCAGCTCGCGCAGGCCGTCGCGGAACCGGTCGTGCCAGGTGAGCGCGAGCGCACCCATCGTCTTGCCGTGGTAGGCCCCGCGCACGGCCACGACGGTGCCGCGCCCCGTGACGAGCCGGGCGAGCTTGACCGCGGCCTCCACCGCGTCCGCGCCGTTGGTTCCGAAGTAGACCCTCGACAGCGGGGAATCCAGGTACCGCACCAGTTCCTCGGCCGCGGCCGCGGCGAGCGGGTTGCTCAGCGACCGGGTGGACACCGGCATGGCGTCCAGTTGGGCGCGAACCGCCGCGACGACGTCCGGGTGCCGGTGACCGAGCAGGGTGACCGCGTACGAGCCGAAGTCCAGCGCGGTGCGGCCGTCGGAGAGCCGCACCTCGCAGCCCTGCGCGGCGACCTCGACCGCCCCCTGGCCCGCGAACTTGCCCGCAAGCGCCAGCGCGGGCGACATGTGCTTGCGCAGCCTGCGAAAGGTGTCCTTGGCCAGTGCCGGATCGAGCAGGCTCACTGCTGCGCCTGCGCACCGGCGCGTGAGCGGCGCCCGAGCTGTTCGAGAATGGCGCGCGAGTTGTCCTCCAGCGCGCGGGCCGCGACCGGGTTGAGCATCTCGCTCATCATCGGGATGCCGATGTCGAACTCCACGTGCAACTCCGCGGTGGTGCCCCGCTCGTCCGCGGTGACCTGCCAGTACCCGGTGAAGTAGGCCAGGTCGCCCTCGATCTGGCGGAAGTCGATGCGTCGCCGGTCGTGGTCGATGAACTCCTCTTCCTCCCACTCCAGCTCGGAACCCTTGAGCAGCACCGACCACTTGCTCACCCGGCGGTCGCCCTCCCACTCGACGACGCTGATCTCGCGCACCTCGGCCATGTAGCTGGCGTAGGACTCGCTGTCGAGCAGCGTCGCCCACACCTCGTCGGGGTTGTCGTCGCTGGTGTGGCTGGTGGTGACTGTAGGCATGTGTCCTCCGTTGCTCTGACGCTCAGATTCCCCACTGGTCCCAGTCCAGCGGCCCGAGGCCGTGGTCGGTCCGCAGCTTCTCCAACGCCCCCGCGATACGCACGGTGGGGAAGTAGCCGCTCGCGGTCCGAATGACCGGGATGCTCAGGGGCATGGCCGAGCGCAATCGCTCGTCGTGCTCGCGCACGACCGCCTTGGCGGCATCCGCCTCGGCCTTGGTCGCGCCCGGCGGCAGGGGCAGGGCACGCAACGCCTCGGCCGCGGGCGAGTCGTCGACGGCCAGGTGCGTGTGGTGCTCGATGTGGGTCGGCGACTTGAGATAGCCCGCGCCGACCTGGCCGCAGTAGGCGATGGCGCGCAGCGCGACCGCGCAGGACTCCACACAGGCCGCGTAGTTGCCGTCCGCGTACGCCGCCTCGATGTCGGTCAGCGAGGTCTGCACGGCCATGGCGTACTGCCAGGCCATTCCGGCGCCGTGGGTGAGGAACCAGGTCAGGTCGGTGCCGCCGACCCGGGCGTCAGTCATCGAGGGCCTCCCGCAACGTCTCCGCGGCCACATCCAGCACCAGCTCGGCGTCGCGGATCCCCCGCATGAGCCGCCCAGCCGAGTGTTCGCCCGCGATCCCGGCGAGCGAGCCCTCGGCCGTGACGGCGTCGCGGATCAGCCTGCCGTGCCTGGTCAGCACGAATTCTTCCCGGCCGAGCTTGGTGGCCGTGCGGTCCGGGTCGGGCCGCACGGCAGTGAGCTGCCATGGGTCCCACTCGGCGAGGCCGGTGCCTGCCAGCAGTGCCACCAGCTCCGCCTCGGTGCTCGCCGCGTAGTGCCCGCGGACGAACCCGGTGTCGAGGCCCAGCCGGGCCGCCCGGTTCGGCAGCCACTTCTCGCTGGTCAGCACGTCGCCCCGGGCTCGACAGCGCAGCTCCAGCAGCTCGCGGCCCGCGCGTCCGCACAGGTAGCGGGCGGCTTCGGGCTCGCCGCCGCGCTCGGCCAGCCGCGCCATCGCCCACACCTGGACGAGCTGGTCGATCGAGGCCCGCACGAGCGTGGGCAGCAGCGCGGCGGACTCCGCCGCGTCGAACACCGGCGGCTGGTCGGCGTGCAGCGGGACGGAGTTGAGCCAGCGCGCGGCGGTGCGGCGGGTGCGCCGTCCCGGTGGGGGAGCCAGGCTCACCACGCCGATCGGCAGCTCGCGCACCGGGAACGCGCGCGCCCCCGCGAGCAGGTCGGCGGGCATCGTCGCCGGGTAGTGCTCGATGTCGATCGGCGTCTCGCCCGCGAAGAAGAGAAACGCGGGCGAGGGCTTGCTGATCCCGGGCATCAGCAGGTGGATGTCCACGTCGCTGCCCCGGTTGCCGAGGCCGCCCGCGAGCGAGCCGACGAGGAACGCCCGACCGGCGGTCAGCACGCTGCCGCCGAGGTCGAGCACGTCCTGCAGGGCGAGCCCGACGACCTGCAGCGCTTTCGCCGCGTCGAGCTGGTCACAGTCGTTCACGACCACGACACCTTTCGCTGGTCCGCCCGCACGGTCGGAGGATCCGCGGGACGAGATCGCGGGCCCGCTGCCGCCACGCGGACCACGACACAGGGCAGGTGGCCACGGACCACTCCAGCCGTCATCGAACCGTCCCCCAGTTCAGGAAATATCCAGACTTCGCGCACCCCAGGCCAGTGCCCCGCGTGTGGTGCGGGGGATGTTCGACAGCGCGACCGTTGTTCTTCGGCTGCCCGCTGCCGACAATTCACTGGCCGCCGATGCTAGCACGGTGCAGCGACACCGCCGTGATCGTCCGAACGGAGTAGTTTCGCTGCCACAGCCCCGGTCTCGACGGACCAGGACCGGCCGCGCCCGTCAGTCCACTTCGGACTGTCCGGGCACACTGGCCACGGCACGACGACGAGGAGACGGGCGACGATGGCGAGGACCGGGCGCAGACCGGGGCCGACGCAGACGCGGGCCGACATCCTGGCCGCCGCGCGCGGCCAGTTCGGCGCCCACGGCTTCGCGGGCGCGACGATCCGCGCCATCGCGGCCGAGGCCGGGGTCAACCCGGCGCTGATCCACCACTTCTTCGGCACCAAGGAACAGGTGTTCGTCGCCGCGCTGAACCTGCCCGCCAATCCGGCGGTGCTGGTCGAGACCATCCTCGACGGCCCGCGCGAGCAGGCGGGCGAGCGGCTGCTGCGGCTGTTCCTGGCGCTGTGGACCGCGCCGGAGCCGAGCAGGGCGTTCCTCGCCCTGGTGCGGTCGGTGTCGACGAACGAGCGGGCGGCCACGATGCTGCGCGAGTTCGTCGAGACCGCGATCCTGGCCAGGGTCGCCGAGGCCCTCGACGTCCCCAAACTCCGGGCGACCGGGCTCGCGGCCCAGTTGATCGGGCTGGCGATGGTCCGCTACGTCGTGCGCGTCGAACCCCTGGCGTCGGCGACCGACGACGAGGTCGTCGCCCTGGTCGCCCCGGTCCTGCAGCACTACCTGACGCCGTGACCCCGCTTCCCCTTGACGCCGGAACTCATCGCGCGCAGAATTAAACACATGACTAATTCAGCCGTCGCGGTCGACGGACTACGGGTGGTCCGTGGTGGCCGCGAGGTCCTGCGCGACATCGGATTCGAGGTACCCCGAGGCTCGGTCACCGGCCTGCTCGGCCCCAGCGGGTGCGGCAAGACGACCCTCATGCGCGCGCTCGTCGGGGTGCAGGTGGTCGCGGGCGGCCGGGTCGAGGTGCTGGGCAGACCGGCGGGCCACCCCACGCTGCGCGACCGGATCGGCTACGCGACGCAGAACCCGGCCGTCTACGCCGATCTCACCGTCGCCGAGTGCCTGCGCTACTTCGCCGCCGTGCTCAAGGCACCCGCCGCCGACGTGCCGCGGGTGCTGGCCGATGTCGACCTGGTCCCCCAGGCCGACCAGCTTGTCGGCAAGCTCTCCGGCGGGCAGCGCGGCCGGGCCAGCCTGGCCGTCGCCCTGCTCGGCTCCCCCGAACTGCTCGTGCTCGACGAACCCACCGTCGGCCTCGACCCAGTCCTGCGCGACGACCTGTGGGCGCTGTTCCACCGCCTCGCCGACGGCGGCACGACCCTGATCGTGTCCAGCCACGTGATGGACGAGGCCGCCCGCTGCGGCAGGCTCCTGCTGCTGCGCGAGGGCGTGCTGCTCGCCGACGACACCCCGGACGGCCTGCGCGCAGCGACCGGCCGAGCCGACCTGGAGCAGGCGTTCCTGCACCTGGTCCGAACCACGGAGGCGGCGGCGTGAACGCCACGATCACCGCCGCGACCGCGCGGCGCATCCTCACCCAACTCCGCCACGACCCGCGCACGGTCGCCATGCTGCTGCTCGTCCCGACCCTGCTGATGACGTTGCTGCGCTTCGTGTTCAACTCCGAGCGGGCGTTCAGCGCGATCGCGCCCGCGCTGCTCGGCGTGTTCCCGTTCGTGATCATGTTCCTGATCGCCTCGGTCACTACGCTGCGCGAGCGCACCACGGCCACCCTCGAACGCCTGATGACCATGCCGATCGGCAAGCTCGACCTGATCCTTGGCTACGCCATCGCCTTCGGCGTGCTCGCGGTGCTCCAGGTCGGCATCGCCACCGGGGTTTCCCTGCTGTGGCTTGGACTTGAGGTCGCCGGTCCAGTGTGGACACTGCTGCTCATCGCGGTCCTCGACGCCCTGCTCGGCATGGCGCTCGGCCTGCTCGTGAGCGCGTTCGCCACCAGTGAGTTCCAGGCTATCCAGTTCATGCCGCTGTTCGTGCTGCCGCAGTTCCTGCTGTGCGGACTCCTGCAACCGCGCGACAGCATGGGCTGGCTGCTCAACGCCCTGTCCGACGTGATGCCGCTGTCCTACGCGGTCGACGCCCTCACCCAGGTCACCCACTCCCCCGACTTCGACGGCACCCTGGCGCGCAACCTGGTGATCGTCGCGGGCTGCGCGCTCCTCGCCCTGGTGCTGGGCGCGAGCACGCTGCGCAGGCGCACGCCCTGACGGTGCGGATCGACCCCCTTGCGGCGGGTCGACAACCCCCCTATAGTGAACCATATGGTTCAGTTTCCGAGACTCGATCAGACGTTCGCCGCGTTGTCCGATCCGACCCGGCGGGAGATCTTGGCGCGGTTGAGTCAGGGCCCCGCATCGATCAGCGAGCTGGCGGAGCCGTTCGGGATGACGTTGACCGGGCTCAAGAAGCACATCCACGTGCTCGAAGAGGCCGAACTCGTCACCACCGAGAAGGTGGGCCGCACGCGCACGTGCAGGCTCGGACCACGACATCTGGAGGACGCCGTGCAGTGGATCGACGAGCACCGCGAACGCTGGGAACGCCGCATGGACGGCATCGAAGCCTTTCTGGCCAAGAAAAAGGGAGCGACAACATGAGCATCGACCTGCGCGTGGACCGACTGATCGACGCGACGCCGCACGAGGTCTTCGACGCGTTCGTGGACCCAGAGGCCCACCCGTACTGGTACAGCGACCCGACCGTGCCCGGCTACATCGTCGAGTCCGAATGCGACGTTCGGGTGGGCGGCACCTGGGTGTCGGCCTGGGGCCCGAACCGCGACAAGCTGATGCGGGAGGTCTGCGTCTTCCAGGCCGTCGACCGCCCCAACCGGCTGCTCATGACCACGAGCACCGAGAAGACCGACGGCAGCGTGCTGGAGACCACCGTCGAGGTCACCTTCGTCGAGGAGGACGGCAAGACCCGGATGACCGTGCTGCAGTCCGGTTTCGCGTCCACCGAGATCCGCGACGAGCTGGCCGCCGGGTGGCCGGAGATCCTGGTGCTGATGGAAAGCTATCTGCGCGACCGGAAGTGAGTGGCCCGGGCCACCGGGGCCCGGGCCACTGCGGTCCTCAGTGGACGATCAGGGCGTAGTCCGCGTCGGTCTCCGGGGTCTCCACGTGGCCGTCGGAGTTGACCGCCGTGGCGAGGACGTCGATCGTCCAGGTGCCCGCCGCCGGGCGTTCCAGGAAGACGTTCTCCACCGTGTCCACCGTGTTCGGTGACCCGCCCGAAGTGGACCAGATGCCAATGTTGAGGCCGTTGTTGCCGTAGTACACCGTTCCGTTGGGCGCGGTCACCCGCAACGTCAGGTCGTTGACCCGGGCCACGGCGGCGCTCGGGGAGCCCATCGGGTCGGTGTAGGCCAGCGTCGCGCGCAGCGGCTTGGTGCCGTTGACGGTCAGCGAGTACCGCTTGGACTGGCCGGTGCGCAGCAGGTCGGTCTCGTTGACCAGGATCGGCAGCCGCCAGCCGTTGGCCTTGGCCTGGTCGTAGAGCGTGCGCACGTTGGCCGTGCCCCAGCCCTGGTGGGTGCGGGTGAGGTCGTGCGCGGTGCCGCTGAACGGGAACTGGCTCGCGGTGTTGATCAGCAGCGCCTTCGCGGTCGCGGCGTGCGGCCGGGTGGCGAACACGTCGCGGGCTTTGCCTGGGGCGCCGTCGAATACGCCGTCCGCCCACATCTGGAACAGCAGTCCGGCGTTGCCGCAGGTGATCGGGGTGGCGCCGCTGGTACCGCCGAACGACGTGGTGTACGAGGTGTCGCTTGTGGACGATGTGGTGTCGATGCGGTCGTAGAAGTTGGACAGGTCCGGCTTGATCCGGCCGTCGGCGGCCGGGCCGATGCTGGCGCCGCCCGCCCACCGGTCGTCCGTGCGGGACGCGGTGTTGTAGTGGTACTGGCCGCCGACCGAGAGCACGTTCTTCGCCCACGCCTCGGGCCGCGAACTGCGCGTGCCCGCGTTGCTCTGCGACTGGCAGATCAGGATGTCGTGGTCGAACACGATGTCGTCGAGCGCCGCCGAGACCGAGGTGTAGGACGTGGTCAGCGTGCTTCCCCAACTGTTCGACTGGAACACCGCGCGGTAGGCACCCGCCGGGTCGACCAACTGCCGGGTGTGGCCGTAGCGGTCGGGCTTGCCGTAGGTGGCGAAGATGCCCTGCGCCTCGGGCAGCAGCCCGCGGCGGGTGGCACTGACACCGGCGGCGAATATCTGACCATAGGTCGAGGTTCCGTGGCTGGTGCTCGACCCGTTCGGCCCGTGCGGCACCGCGGGCCGGGCCCGGAACTCCTGGTGTGACATACGCAGTCCGCCGTCCATCACCTCGCCGCGCACGCCCTTGCCGCGGTACCCGCCCGCGGTCTCGATGTAGTTGGCACCACTGGAATCGCGGGCGATCGCCATGTCGGTCTGCGGCGCGGAGGTCGCGCCGACGGCCAGCACCTCGGGCAGCGCGGCCAACTCGGCAACCTGCGTCGGGCTCAGCGTCGCGAGCACATGGCGCCCGCTCTCGGCGATCCCGTCGAGCCGCCCACCGACCCGCGCGACGCGCCGGGCCACCGTGTTCTGGTCGCGGATGTTCTCCTCCACCAGGGTGACCAGGTACTGCGCCGAACCCGCCCGAGCGACCGACGTGGACTCCGGGTCGAACTTGTCGGCGGGCTGGTAGTCGCCGACCCAGCGCACGAAGTCCAGCCCGCGCAAGGCCGCGACGTCGGCGGTGCGGACGACGTAGGCGTGGTCCGGGACGTAGGCGCCGAGCCGCACGCCGACCGTGCGCAGGCGCGCACGCTGCGCGTCGGTGACGGGACCGCGGAACTGCACCAGGTAGCCCGACCGCCCGGTGGCGGCCGCGGCGACACCGGGCGCGAGCGGGTCGAACGTCCGGCTCGCGAGCCGGATGAACTGCGGGCTGTCGGCCGAGCCCGCGGTGGCGGTGCCGCCCGCTTGGACGGTGCCCGCCGTCATCAGCAGGACGCCGAGAACTGATCCGGTGAGTAGGACTTTTCGCCGTGGCAGCGGCATGGGATGGCCTCCGAACGTGCGCAGGGGGACGCCCGGGCCGGAGGGAGGCCCGAACGGGTTTCCCACGCTACTGACCGGAAATCGGCGGTCCAGCCGCCAAACAGGCTACGCGGATAACTGGGAAATCCCGCACCGCGGGTCGTCGCGGGCCGACTGGCCGCCGCGCTTCGGCCAGCCCGCGGACGCAGTAGAGTCGGCCCCATGGGATCGAACGCACTGACCCGCCTCGGCGACGGCAAGTACCTGCTGGTGACGACCTTCAAGCGGGACGGCACCGCGATGCCCACCCCGGTCTGGGTAGCCCGCGACGCCGACGAGTTGGTGTTCTGGACGGTGTCGGATTCGTGGAAGGTCAAGCGGATCCGCAACAACGGCCGCGTCGAACTGGCCGAATGCGACTTCCGCGGCAACCCCACGGGCGACACCGTCCCAGGCACCGCCCGCCTCCTCGACGCGGCCGGGTCGGAGCGCGCGCGCAAGCTGATCCAGCGCAAGTACGGCCTCGTCGGCCGGATCACCATGCTGGCCAGCAAGATCCGCCGCGGCAACACCGGCACCATCGGCATCGCGATCACGCCTGATACGCCATAGGGCTCAGACTCTGCCGCGATGAAGAGCGGCCGTGAGCACTGGATCGAGCGCGCGGACCGCAGGGTGACTGTGCCACCGACGCAACAGGGCGGCGAGCCTGCGGATATCCGAAACCACCGTCGCCGAATCCACCGTCATGGCAATGGACACCATGTCACGGGCCAGCTCGCACGCATGGTCGAGTTCGCCCGCGGCGGCGTGCGCGAGGATCTGCCGGAGTCCGAAGCGGACACGGGCCCGCAACGCGGTGGCCGGGATGTTCGGCAGTTCCCGGTCGAACACGGCCGCCGCCTCGGCAGGCCGCCCCAGGTCGAACAAGCACCACCCGGTGACCACACCCACCGGATCCTTGACGTGGAACGTGCCGATGACCGGCCCGTCCACCGAATCCGCCGCCGCCGTGCGCAGGTGTTCGGCAGCGCGGTCGAGCGAGTGCAGGCAGTGGTCTCGGTCGCCCGCGAGCGCGTGTCCCTGCGCCTCGCGCAGCGCGGCGAGCCCCAGGATGCGCGAGGGCGTTCCCGCATCGGCCTGCGCCCGCTGCGCGAGGCCGATCGTGGCGTAGGCGTCGCCTTGGTACAGGGTGATGAGTGCCTGCCGTACCAGAGCGTAGGTGGCGATGTCGTGGTTGCCCGCCTCCTCGGCGACGGTCACGGAGTTTCGGATCCACCACAAAGCCGTGCCATCGTCGCCCGCTTCCTGGGCCATCCACCCCGCATACTCGGCTGTCCGCGCCGTAAGCATGGTCAACTCGGCGCGGGCCCGACCTTGCGCGTCCGGCCTGAGCGCGCGCAGCGCGTGTGCCTGGGCCACCACGATGGGCAGGACGACGCTCGGGCTGGCGGTCTGGCCGAGCCTGCGGACCTCGTCGAACATCAGCCGCAGGTGCGGAATGGCGTGCTCGGTCCGCGCGGCTGAGGACTGTGGCGCGCGCAGCGCGCCCGTGCCCATCCCGACCACCGACCCGACCCCCGCCATCAGCACATCGCGTCTACGCATCGAAACGAACGACCCTTCGCCGTCGGGTGCCATGGTCATCAGCCACACACCGCCCTCGAAGTCCTTTGTGTCCAGTAAGACCGGACTCTTCGGCCGCGGTGCCATGAGCATGGCGAGCAGGCCGCCCGCGTCGAGTTCGGCATCACACCGCCGCGCGAACTCCGCCCCGGGTGACTGCAAGCCGTTCTCGATCCGGCTGAGGTAGCCCTTGCTGTAGTGCAGCCTGCGGGCGAACGCGCTCAGCGAAAGGCCCTGCGCCAGCCGCAGCCCACGCAACCGCGGTCCGAAGGAATTCTCGTCGCCGGTCATAGCAGACCCGACCTCCTCGCGAATCACGGTTCAGCCAATAGCCGCGTGCCCGCCAACCCTATGCGAGACTGCCCGGAACGCACGTGGAGTTCGGCCTGGCGTCCACCGGGAAAGCGAAACGGTTCCGGGCAACGCGACGAA
The DNA here is from genome assembly GCF_052390155.1 of Actinokineospora sp. NCBI lineage: Bacteria > Bacillati > Actinomycetota > Actinomycetes > Pseudonocardiales > Pseudonocardiaceae > Actinokineospora > Actinokineospora sp. Next base: position 37,937 of record NZ_JBQTHF010000067.1, read on the forward strand.
TAACATTGTGGAGACCGTCTACCAGCAGCCACGTGGCCCTGGCGCAGGATGTCCACATTCTGTCCCCAAATTGTCCCGGAGTTCGAGAAAGGACACCCGAAGGTCACCGAAAAAGAGAAACAGGAAACTCGGCAATACCGGTCGGTAGGGCTGGACAGCGACCCTGCGGATTTGACAATCTCCCGTCATCGCTCGTCTGTCGTAACCCCGCACCCCTTTGTCGCGAATCTTCTGATGAGGTGTACGGCCTGTGATCAAGATCTTTCTCAACTACCGCACATCCGATGCCCCGTACGGCGCGGCCATGCTCGACCAGGCGCTGTCGGACCACTTCGGTTCCGCCGCCGTGTTCCGGGCGTCGAAGTCGATCCCACCGGGCGACCGATGGGAACAGGCGATGATGGCAGCCGTACGCGAGTCGAGCGTGCTGCTCGCGATCATGGGCAAGGGGTGGCTGGACGCCGCCGACGACAACGGCCGTCGCAAGCTCGACGACCCGGACGACTTCGTTCGGCGGGAGATCCGCACGGCCTTCGAGTACGGCGTCCAGGTGGTGCCGGTACGCCTTGACACCGCACGGGTGCCTGCCGGGGCATTGCCTGCCGACATCGCCGAACTCGCCACGTGCCAGGACATCTGCGTGCACTACCGGCGCAGCGACGTCGACATCGCACACCTCGTGGCCAAGCTGCGCGAGAAGATTCCGGGGCTGCGCGCGGCCCAACGGGCCAAGACGGAACAGACCCCTGCCAGGTACGCGGTCCACGCCCAGACCGTGCACAAGTCCATCCAGGCAGACCAGATCAACGTCAGTGGAGACTTCATCGCTTGATCCGAGCGGACAACGGAGCCGAGATATGACTGACCCCAAGGCAACCAGCGACGAACCCGCGGCAGCCGCCGCGGACACCCCGAAGCCAGACGGGTCAGCCGTGGAGCCGAGCACCGCTGCGCCGTCCTCCCGCGAGGAAGCATTGAACCAACTCAGAGGCGACAGCGCCGAACGGCTCGACACCGTGAGATCCGGTCAGATCCTGAACCGGGGCATCGACCGCCTCGGACTGGACTCCCGCGTGACCCACGCCAATGTCTTCATGGGCGACTTCGCGGTGATGGGCGACTTCGCCACCGGGGGACGGCCGGGGAGGTCGGCCCCCCGAGCGCCCGCCAGGAGCCTGATCTCGGCCGCCCATATCGCCGAGCACACGGAGTGCTTCGTCGAGCCGTCCGCGTTCGCCGAAGCGGTGGAGTTGCTCGACACCAACAACCTCCTCTTCGTCTCGGCCAGACGTGGCACGGGCCGGTACACCACCGCGCTGGCCCTGTTGACTCGCGTGCTGGGTGTCCACGGGTTGGAACCGACGATCTACAGTCTCACCGGCCACGTGTTGGGCAACGCGTCTTGGCGGATGCCCGCCACACAGACGGGTTTCGTGGTCGTCGACGACACCCGCGGGTCAGCCAAGAGCGCTTCCGAGAGCGTGGACGACGGATGGCTCGCGCGGACCGGCGAGGTCTTGCGGGAGGGCGGCAGCTACCTGGTCGTCATCACCGGACCGCTGCGGGGCTCACTCGCCACCGCTTCCCGGCGCGACGACTTTGTCCTCCAGCACCTCGACGTGCCAGATCCCGTGGACATCGTGCGGAGACGTGTCCGCGGCGCGATTCCCGACCTGTCCGCCGACGACGTCGACCAACGGCTCGCGGCGACCTCGCTCGGAGAACTCCTCGATGAACGCGACGAGCCGCGGTTCGCCACTCGCGCGGCCACCGCGGTGATCGACGCGCTGCGCGCGGACGGTGATCTGGACGAAGCACTGGCAAAGCTGCGTGACCCGGAGGGTCAGGTGAGCGAGTGGCTCGGCGGGGACCCGCCGGTCCAGGAGATCGCCTTCACCTTGGCGACAGCGGTCCTGGAGGAGTCTAGCTACCTGACCGTTTCCGATGCGGCCATCGCTCTGCACGGTCAGCTCTCCGCTGGGGCGAACTCGTCTCCCCGCTACCTGCGCGCATTGCTGGCCGAACGCTCGTGGATCGAACTGGCAGGCTCGGAGGATCGACCGCAAGCCCCGCGCATTGTCCGGTTCCGGCATGCCGACTTGCGCGGCGCGGTCCTCGCCCAGGTCTGGTACGAACTGGACGGTACGCGTCCCAAGATCCTTGAGTGGCTGGGCAAGCTCGTCGACCACGCGGATATCGAGGTCCGCGCGCGGGCCGCGATGGCGGCCGGAATCCTGGCCGCGGGCGACTTTCAGCACGGCCTGCACCGGTACCTGATGCCGTGGGCCGCGGCCAAGTCCGCGGTTCGACGCCAGAGCGCCGCCCTCGCCCTGAGCATCGTCGGCGCCTTCACCGACCACACGCCCAAGGTCTGGTCGTTGCTGGAACAGTGGGCCGATCTGGTCCGGTCGACCAGCGGGCACGCCACCTTGTCCGCGACCGCGGCGCTCGCGGTAGGCGGACCGCTCGGCGACGACGATCCCCAGCGCGCCCTGCGGCTGCTGCGGACGCTGGTCTGCGAGGGCGACTGGGACCTGCTGGAACCGTCGGCGCTCAGCGCGCACCTGTTGATCGAGCGCGGCAGGCAACGGCAGGTGCTCGACGCGTTGCTGGAATGGACAGCGGGCGGCGGAACCGATGAGCCGGTGGTGAAAGCGCTGCTCGTGTTCGTGGTCGCCGCGCGGGAATCCGGTTCCCCCACCGACAACCCGGCCACCGACCGACCTGCGCTGCTGCGGACAGCGCACCTGCATCGTGAATCGCTGCCCGAACTGTGGGGCCGCGCATTGTCCTGTGAACCGGTACGGCCGCTCGCCCTGGACGCGTTGCGCGAGTGGGTACACGTGGTGGACCGGGTTCCGGCCGCCCATGCCGTGGTGCTGGACATGGTCGCGGGCATCGCCGACCGGGGCGCGGCCGACCTCGAACGCCTGCTGCACGCGCTGGAGAGCTGGGCCAACGACGAGGACGACCCCCTGCGGTCGGCCGCCGAGATCCATGACGACCTTGTGGAAGCAGAGGAAGCCATCGCATGACTCGCACATACAACCCGATTCTGGAGATCACCGAGCTGCGTCGAATCCGGGTCGCCGCACCGATCCGGCCACCCCGTTTCGGTACCGCACTGGTCCTCGACGCGGCTGACGGTGCCGTCTTGGTCCGGCACGGCGAACGGGTGCCCGACGCGCGCACGGGAAACTACCGGCGCTGCCTCCTCATCGACACCGCGTCATACGGACTCCAGTTCGACGCGCGGTTGCCCAGCTCCGACTCGTCGTTCACCTTCGCCTCCCAGGTCAACTTCACCTGTCAGGTAGTGGATCCGGTGACCATCGCGCTCAACAACGTCACCAACATGACGGAGTCGCTGCGGCCGTCGATGACCAAGGTGCTGCGCGAGGTGTCGCAGCGCTTCGACATCCTCGACGTCGCAAACGCCGAGGCAGCGCTCAACGACGCTCTCGACCGCGTCGGCCCGGCCGTGGCGGTGCGACTCGGCGGGTTCTCCGTCGAGGTCGCGAGCGGGGACACCTCGGAGATCCATCGATTGCGCGGCGAGGTCCGGCTCGACGAGATCCGGCGCAGTGCCATGCGACCGGTGGTCCAAGGCGGCCGTGACGAGATGGTCGCGCAGATCATGGCACTCAACAACGGCGATCCGTCCACTGTGCTCGGACACGAGGCCGCCGTCGCAGCGTTGGAGAAGGACCAACTCCTGGAGGCACTGAAGATCCTGAGCAACACCGGGGAGAAAACCGAGGCGTTCGATACCGAACGCAAGCGCGACCAGATCTACGAGCAGTTGCTCGGCGGCAAGGGCGGCGTGTTGTCGGCGCCGACGAGGCGAGGTCCGCTGCGCCCCCGGCTGACAGCAGGCCGCGGCACGCCGGAGTCCGTTGTGGTCGAACAGGTCGAGCCGGTCGACGGTAGACCCGGTCAGGGGGAACCGGTGCGCGGTCCGCGTCCGTCGACTTCGGACGGATCGGCTGCCCCAGAGGAGAAGCGCAGGCCCAGCAGGTTGCGGGGCACAGCGCGACGCGACAGCGACTAGGGCATGGTCTAGACCACAACAGCACCGGGAGAACGACACCGACATGGACATTCAGCCCGGCCCGCGCGGCCGAGCGGCGACATGGCACCACGCCGAGCCCCGCTTCGAGGCGCTAGGCGTCTGGACGGAGCAGAAGCCGGGTCTCGGCGAAGACGCGGAGCCGTTGATGCTGTTCCACCGCCCTCATGGGCGCGGCCTGCTCGGAGTGTTCGACGGCGCGGGCGGGGCGGGCGCGGCGACGGCGGGGTGGTCGGCGTCGGGTTTCCTGCGGACCAACGCCTGGGTCGCGTCGCGCGCCGTGCGCGGCCTGGTCGAGGAGTGGTTCGTGTTGGGCGGCCGAACCACGACGCTGGCAGGCGGGTTGTCCGCGCGGCTGGCGACGCTGAGCGACGGGACCGCTCGGCGGATTACCGGGACCATGCGCCGCGCCCACCCGACGACCTTGGCCGCGGTGAGCTACCGCATCGGCGACCGCGACGTCACCTGGGAGGTGTTGTGGGCAGGCGATTCCCGCTGCTACGTAGCGGAACCAGACCGCGGCCTGCAACAACTCAGCCGTGACGACACCGAGTCCGACGACGCGCTCGAACTGCTCGTGCAGGACCCGACGATGACCAACCTGGTGTGCACGGGAAAGCCCTTCACGATCAACCGGAACACGGGCGCCGCCACGCTTCCGTGCGTGCTCGTGTGCGCCACCGACGGCTTCTTCGGTTACCTGCACACCCCAGCGGAGTTCGAGCACATCCTGCTGGACACGCTGCTGTCAGCCCAGGATGGCGTGCACTGGAGCGCGCTCATCACCGAACGCGTCACCGGCTACACCGGCGACGACGCCTCGCTCTGCCTGGTGGCGCTCGGCTTCTCGGGCTTCGCCGAGCTGCGCGCGGCGTTTCGCGGACGGGCGGAACGCGTACGAATCGAACACGCCGAGCCGATGCGGTCAGCCGCTGCGGCGGAGCGAGACGACCTGGTCGCGGCTCGCACGGACTCCTGGCAACGCTACCGCGGCGGCTACGAGCGCCGGATGCCGTGTAGGCGACTGGAGGGGCAGTGAAACTGGGTCAATCGATCAACGGGTACCGCATCGTCACCAAGCCGGGCAACGCCAACGCGGGCAAGTGCGTGTGGGCGTTCGCCGAGAAGGACGGCGAGGAGTTCTTCGTCAAGGAGTTCCTCGACCCCAGGCGTCCCCGACCGGACGGGATGGGATCGCCCGCGGAGAAGGCGCGGCGATTCGCCGAGTGCCAGGAGTTCGAGCGGCGGCACCGGTCCGTACGCGATCGCATCCGACCCGACGACCTGGACGCGGGCAACCTTGTGCTGGCGGTCGACTTCTTCGCCGACGGCACTCGCTACTACAAGATCACCCGGCGGGTGCACGCGGTCGAGGAGGTCGCACCGCACGAGTTGGGCCCCGCGCGGCAGGGGGTTCTGCTGGGGACGCTGGCGGACAGCCTGCGGTTGTTGCACCGGTTGCGGATCGTGCACGGCGATCTCAAGCCCGAAAACGTCCTGGTGCACCAGCCGGTGGGCAGCGACCTCCAGGTGGCAAAGCTGATCGACTTCGACGATGCCTACCTGGCGGGTGATCCGCCCGCCCGCACGGTCATCGGCGGCAACGTGCTGTTCGGGGCGCCCGAGTGGCTGCGGTATCTACACGGCGACACCACGGTGCCCGCGCGATCACTCACCACCGCGGCCGACATGTTCGCGTTCGGCCTGATGACGCACGTTTACGTGACCGGCGAACTCCCGACCCACGAGGCCGCATTCGCCTCGCCAGCCGAAGCCGTGACCGCGGGCACCTGCCTGGCGTGGCACCCCCGGATTGGCCCGGCACTCGCGAGACTGCTGACTGAGCTGACCGACCGTGACCCGGATTCCCGACCGCGGATCGACGACGTGGCCATCCGACTGGAAGACGAGTCGTACCTGCGGCCGCCGCACAGCAACCGCTCACCTGCCGCGGCACGCCGTCGTTCCCGGCTGCGCGTCAACGTGACCGGACGCACACCGTGATCACCAAGAGTCTCGAAAGGACCACGACATGACCTTGCGAAGCCACGCGGGCCTGCAGTACTCGGTGGACATCGTCCTGTGCATCGACGCCACGTTGAGCATGAAACCCACGCTCGCCAACGTGCAGCGCAGCGTGCTGTCCTTCCACGAGAGGCTCACTGCCGCCATGGCGGGCAAGGGCCGCGAAATCAGCCAACTGCGGCTGAAGGTGATCGCATTCCGCGACTTCGGGGACCGCGCCGACGACGCCCTGGAGGAGAGCCGGTTCTTCACCGTCCCAGCGGAAATCACCGAGTTCGAGCGAGTGGTTCGCGGCCTGCGCGCCATCGGCGGCGGTGACGAGCCGGAATCGGGGCTGGAGGCGCTGGCCCTGGCAATGGGGTCGGAGTGGGAAACTGGGCTGGACCGGCGCAGGCACGTGATCGTGCTGTTCACCGACGCGTCCGCACATCCGCTGGGATTGCCGAGACAGGTAAGGGCTGCCACGTACCCGCGCTGGATTCCGCAGTCGATGGACGAGTTGTTCCGGCAGTGGGGCCACGCACAGGGTTCCGGCGCGCTGATGGAGAACTCCGCCAAACGGCTGCTGTTGTTCGCGCCCGAGGTGTCCCCGTGGGAGGACATCGCCGACGACTGGAACAACACGCTCTTCTTTCCCTCCAACGCGGGCGAGGGCCTGGAGGAGTGGGAGATGGACGAGATCATCGACACCATCGCGAACAGTCTCTGACATGGCCACGGTGACGAAGGGCCCCTGGCAAACCTGGCGAAGGTACGCGGGCCGAGGCCGAACCGGCTGGCGAGAGGTCACGGACCCGCCGTTCCTGTCGCGCTGGTACGACAACGGCGCCCCGACCGGGCTCGTCACGGTCGCGGCGTGGGACGAGCGCTTCGACGACCCCCGAACCACGATGGTGCTCGATGGCCACGCCGTGCGGCTGATCTGGCGGGCGGGTCGGATCACCGTCATCGAACGCAGTGCCACCGGTCGCCGCGGGGCGAAGTTCGACGTGCCGCTCGGGGCGTGCGTCGGCGCTCGACTCGATGACGAACCGGGCGTGCCGGGCTCGGCCGCCATCGCCCTCGCTCTGGCGGTCCGACTCGGGCCGCGGTCGAGTGCCGAACTGGAGATCCGACTGCGGTTCGCGGCGGCGGCCCGCCCCCACCTCGACCCGTTGGTGCACGAGATCCACCGACGCGTAGGGCTTGGTGCGGAACCGAAGCACGACAAGAAGTCCGATCGCCATCGCGGGGACACCGCGCGCGGGCCGCTGCCCCGATTGCCCGTCGAGTCGGCCCCGAACACCGATGAGTGGGTCGTGTTCCGTCCCATGCGCAGTAGCACGGATGCCGTGCTGCCGAGCTCCTCGGACATCCACGGGCGCAGAGCGCGACCGGAGGATCGATGATCGACAGCACGTGGGTGTGCGACGGCTGCCATACCAACAACGAGCCGTCGAGCGGGATCTGCCGAAGGTGCAAGCGACAAGCGGGCAGCACGACGTCGGGCGAGGTCAGAACCGTCGTCACGGAGGTGATCGTGCCGCATCAGGAGTCCCCGCCGCCGGTGTTCGTCGAGTCCCAGTACGCCAAGACAGTCGAACTCGCCGACCGGACTCGGCACTCGGCGCCCCGCATGGACACGCCACGAATCACGCTCGCGACACCACCCCCGCCACCCGTACGGCCGGTGCCGCCCGCGCGGGAGCCCGTATCGCGCAGCGCGCCCAGGGCGGGGTGGGGCGTATCGCTGGTGATCTTGATCATCGCGGCCATCGCCGCCTTCGGCCTGTTGGCGGAACGCGACAGTGCTGACACCGCGCCGCGGACCGCCGATCCGACATCGACCGCAACCCCCACCGCGGCCGGATGTCCCGATTCGGTGGCGTCCTGGTTGCCCGGCGGCGGCGCCGGTGCCACCCTTGTCGCCGAGTACACGACGGACCGGCACCTGATCGCGTTGTGCCGCACGGCGGACGGCGCGCTGTACTACGACGGCAGGCTGCGCGGGCAGGCAGCTACCCGAGACAGCCACATCTCGCTCCCGGCCACCCCGACCGCGACGGGATTCTTCGCGCGCAACGGCAATTACACCTACGAGATCAGCGGATTGGAGATCACTGTCAGCCGTGCGAACACGGTCATCCTGCATGCCGCGCTGACCAGAACTGCCTAAATGGCCTACCGCGGCCCAGATGCCCCATGATCTACCGAAGCGCGGCCAACGCGTCGGGCAGGGTGAAGTTGCCCGCGTAGAGGGCTTTGCCGATGATGGCGCCTTCGACGCCGATGTCCGACAGCGTCGCGAGTGCGTGCAGATCGTCCACACTGGACACTCCGCCGGAGGCGATCACCGGGGCGTCGGTGCGCGCGCAGACCTCGCGCAGCAGGTCGAGGTTCGGGCCCTGCAGGGTGCCGTCCTTGCTGACGTCGGTCACCACGTAGCGGGGGCAGCCGTCGCGGTCCAGGCGGTCGAGGGCGGCCCACAGGTCGCCGCCGTCGGTGGTCCAGCCGCGGGCCGCGACGCGGTGCACGCCGCCGGTGATGCGGACGTCGAGACCGACGGCCACCCGCTCGCCGTGCTCGCCGATGACCTTGGCGCACCACTCGGGGTCTTCCAGCGCGGCGGTGCCCAGGTTGACCCGGGCGCACCCGGTGCCCAGCGCGGCGGCCAGCGACTCGTCGTCGCGGATGCCGCCGGAGAGTTCGACCTTGACGTCGAGCCTGCCGACCACCTCGGCCAGCAGCTCCCGGTTGCTGCCCCGGCCGAACGCGGCGTCGAGGTCGACCAGGTGGATCCACTCGGCGCCGTCGGTCTGCCACGCGAGGGCGGCGTCCCACGGCGAGCCGTAGTGGGTCTCGGTGCCCAAGGCACCCTGGACGAGGCGGACGGCCTGGCCGTCGGCGACGTCGACAGCGGGAAGCAGGTAGAAGCTCACCGGGGCAGCCTATTGGGCCGGTGCGGACCGCCGGTGCACGAGGTAGCCCACGCCGAGTCCGACCGCGAGCAGCACGACCCACAGCCACCACGGCATGGCGTCGAGCAGCCCGGCGAGCAGGCCCGCGACCGCCGCGCCCACCACGCCGCCGATGGTCGTCGCGGTCGACGGCCTGCGCCTGCGGGTGGATTTGCGCGTCGTGCGGCGTTTGCGGGGAGCGGTCATCCGGTGACGTCCTTGAGCCAGTTCTCCAGGAGCTGCGCGCCCGCGTCGCCGGACTTCTCCGGGTGGAACTGGGTGGCGCAGAGCGGGCCGTTCTCCGCCGCGGCCACGAAGTCGCCGCCGTGGGTGGCCCAGGTGACCAGCGGGCTGACCATCGGCGGTTCCGGGTGCAGCTCCCAGGTGCGCGCGGCGTAGGAGTGCACGAAATAGAACCGGGTGCTCTCGTCGAACCCGGCGAACAGCACCGACTTCGCCGGTGCCCGAACAGTGTTCCACCCCATGTGCGGCACCACGTCGGCCTCCAGCCGGTCGACCGTGCCGGGCCACTCGTGACAGCCCTCGGTGCGCACACCGTGCTCGATGCCCCGCTCGAACAGGATCTGCATGCCCACGCAGATGCCCAGCACGGGCCGCCCGCCCGCGAGCCTGCGGCCGATGATCCGGTCGCCGCGCACCGCGCGCAGACCCGCCATGCACGCGGCGAACGCGCCAACCCCGGGCACCACCAGCGCGTCGCAGTCGACGGCGGCCTGGAAGTCGCCGGTCACCTCGACCTCCGCGCCGACCCGCTGCAGGGCGCGCTCGGCGGAGCGCAGATTCCCCGACCCATAGTCCAATACGACGACTCGTGCCACCGCGCCAGCCTAGTGGGCACCCTTGCCGTTATCTAACCGTGACATGACTTGCGGTAGAGCGGTCGCTGGACCGGGTACGTCGCTTGGTGACACGAAGGGGTCAGGGATAGCGAACCGGAGGACGGACCGTGATCATGCGGACTCCCCGACTGCGCAAGACCGTGCGCTGGCTCTTGGCAGCCGTGCTGGTGGCCGCCGCCACCGTCAACACCTACATCGCCTTCGCGCAGTCGGTCGTGTGGCCCGCGCCGCTGGCGGTGGTGTGGATCGGCATCGCGGCGGCGTTGATCACCCCGCCGGAGGACTCCGCCGCGGCCGGTCCGCCCGCCGTGGCCCCCGCCCCCGAGCAGCGCACCCTCCCCGTCTGAGTCACCACACCAGCAGCTCGCGCACCGCCCGCGCCACCCCGGCGGCATCGAGCCCGTGCACCGCGTCGTGCTCCTGCGGCGTGCCGTAGGCGCGCACCTCCAGATCGCGGCGGACGCCGACCGAGCGCTGGCGGTGCGGACGGTCGGCGAGCGCCTCGGCCACCTCCGCCGCCGACGTGCCGCGCAGGTACGGCTCCACCACCAGCACGTTCGGCGCCGCCGACTCGACCGCCGCGCGTAGCCCCGCACGATCGAACGGGCGAACCGTCGGGGTGTAGAGCACCGACACGTCCAGACCTTCGGTGCCCGCGAGCACCGCGTCGAGCGTCGGGCCGACGGCCAGCACCACGCCGAGGCTGCCGTGCCGCACGGGCACGAACCCGCCGGTGACCGGGTGCGGCGCGGTGTTGGCACGGGCCGAGAGCCGGACGTAGACCCGGTTGTCGGCGGCGAGCGCGCCGGTGAGCAGCGTGGCCGCCTCGTCCGGGTGACCCGGCACGTGCACGGTCCAGCCGGGCAGCGTGTCGATCAGCGCGACGTCGCCGGGGGCCTGGTGGGTGCGGCCCATCGCCGGGTTGTCGTAGGAGGCGCCGATGCTGACCAGCACGGCGCCGACGTCCTGGTGGCCGAGGTCGAGCTTGATCTGCTCGAACGGCCGCTCGATCAGGAACGGCGCGTAGGTGTGCACCACCGGGCGGAACCCGGCCAGCGCCAGGCCGCCCGCGACGCCGATCATGGCCTGCTCGCGGATGCCGAGGTCGACGGCGCGGTCCGGGTACGCGCGCAGCGGTCCGGCGAACAGGTCGGCGGAGATCGCGGCGAGCACCAGGGCCAGCCGCGGGTCCTGGTCGAGGGCCTCGGTGACGGTGGCGGCGAAAACCTCGCGCATGGTGGCGGTGTCGAGCGTGGTCATGGCTCAGCCCTTCGCGATCTCGGCGACCACGACGAGCGGCCTGCCGGGGTGGTCGGTGGTGAACGCGCGGTGCAGCGCGTCGTGCTCGCGGCCGTCGACGGTGGCGCTCGCCCAGTTCTCCACGGCGAACCGGGCGGCGATGCCGCCGGGCCAGCCATGGTTCGCGCTGCGGTTGTCGACGACCACGACTGTGAGGTTGTCCAGGCCGAACCGACCCGCGACGGCAATCGCCTCGTGGTTGCTGCCCTCGTCGAGTTCGCCGTCGCCGACGAGCACCACGACGCGAGCGGCGCGGCCCTGCGCGCGCAGCCCGAACGCCTGGCCGACGCCGATGGCCAGGCCGTGGCCCAGCGAGCCGGACCCGATCTCCGCGCCGGGCACCAGGGTGCGGTCGGGATGGTGGCCGAGGATGGAGTCGAACTCGGTCCAGGTGTCCAATGTAGAGGGATCGAGGAAGCCCTTCGCGGCCAGTACGGCGTAGAAGGCCATGGGGCCGTGGCCTTTGGAGAGCAGCAGGCGGTCGCGGTCGGGATCGTCCGGCCGCTCCGGCGACACGCGCAGGACGCGGTCGTAGAGCACCCAGAGCACGTCGAGAGTGGACGCGGCCGCCCACTCGTGTTTCTCGTCGCCGGTCATCCGCTGGAACAGCGGGCCCAGGTCGGCGTAGGCGCTGTCTTGTGTCATGAGACAACCGTGCAACCTGGAGTTTGGTGGAGGTCAAGGAAACCGGTGGCAGCCGATGGGGCACTGTGATCCAATCCACAGTGCCATGGAGAACCGAGAACTGATCCGCCAGTCCAAGCGGCTGGCCCGCGTCCTGCGCCACGCCCCCGGCAGCGTCGGCATCACCCTCGACCCGGCGGGCTGGGCCGACGTCGAAGACCTGTTGGCCGCGCTCGGGATGAGCCGCGCCACGCTGGCGCGCGTGGTCGCGGAGAACGGCAAGAGTCGCTACGCCTTCGACGACACCGGCACCCGCGTCCGCGCCAGCCAGGGCCACAGCGTGCCCGTCGAGCTGGGGCTGCCGCCCGCCGAGCCGCCCGCGCTGCTCTACCACGGCACCGTCGCCGCCGCCCTGCCCGCGATCCGCGCCGAGGGCCTGCGCCCGATGGCCCGCCACCACGTGCACCTGTCCGCCACCCGGGAGACGGCCGTCGTCGTCGGCGCCCGGCGCGGGAAGCCCGTGGTGCTGACGGTCGACGCCGCCGCGATGGTCGTCGACGGGCACGTGTTCCATGTCAGCGCCAACGGCGTGTGGCTGGTGGCGCACGTCCCGGTCGGGTACTTCGACCTAGCTTGAGGTCGCGGGTAAGCTAGGTGGGGTGTCGAAGCTGCCCGAGATGCTGACCATCGGCGAAGTCGCCGACCGCAGCGGTGTCCCGCACACCGCGCTGCGCTTCTACGAGGAGCGCGGGCTGATCGCCTCGCACCGCACGGCGGGCAACCAGCGGCGCTACGCCCGGGCGGTGCTGCGCAGGCTGGCGTTCATCCGCACCGCCCAACGCGTCGGCCTGAGCCTGGAGGAGATCCACGACGCCCTGGAGACCCTGCCGGACAAGCGCACCCCGACCAAGGTCGACTGGAGCAGGCTGTCCAGGATCTGGCGCGGCGAACTCGACGCCCGCATCGACGCCCTGCACCGCCTGCGCGACAACCTGACGTCCTGCATCGGCTGCGGCTGCCTGTCCCTCAAGTCCTGCCACCTGTTCAACGCCGACGACCAGTTGGCCGCGTTCGGACCGGGGGCACCGCGGCTCAAGGCGGCCACGGAGGGCGGCGTCGGCTAGCGCGAGGCGGGCGTCAGATCCGCACGCTGATGCCCGAGGTGAAGGTCTGGGTGAAATCGGGTGCGGCGAGGCCGGTGGAGCGCAGCATGATCGGCAGCCCGGTCCCGACGACGGGTGGGCCAAACGAGGCGCGGAACTGTTTGAGGGGAAAGTACAGGTCGCACTTGGCGCCGGGCAGAAGTCGCAGGGGCAGGACGTTCCCGCAGTTGACCGCTTCCTGGGTGTCCGCGCTCTGGCAGAACGTGGCGACCTCCGACGTGCCCGCGGTGGTGATGAACGCCTTCTCGGCGATCCGCACCCGTCCGTCGAGCAGCGTCGTCTCCATTCGGCCGACGTTGGTGACGATGACCTTCAGGAACAACTGGTCGTAGGTGTCGAAGTCGCGGGCGGTGACGATCGGCAGTTCGGCGTCGGTGCCGTTCTTCGGGGCGGGGCGCTTGTCGCTGAACTGGACCTGGAGTTCCGAGCGGACCTGCAGGACCGGGCCGGACTCCTCGAACTGTTTGCGCAGATCCCGGATCTGCACATGCGAGAAGTACGCCTGGGCACCTGTCCCCAGCAGCGCGATGACGGCCACGACAAGGGAGAAGACCTCCAACCGTCGTGTCGTCATTGGTCGCGCCCGTCACTGGATCATGTGCCGACGCCAGGTACATCGCGCACCGTGTGGCATCCGTGACAGGTCAGGTCGAGGTGTACCAGGCGATCGCGCCGCCGCCCGCCAGGACCGCGAGCACCAACAGCAGCGCCGCCATCACCTTGGCCGACTTCCAGGTCGCGTACACGCCGCCGATGAGGATGCCCGCGACGGCGATCAGGCCGATGGTGACGAGGTCTCTGGGCACGGCGCACTCCTCCAGTCCCTAAGCGAACACGCGAGACCCTAGAGCACGCCCTTGGTGGACGGAACGCCGCCGACCCGCGGGTCCGGCTCGGACGCCGCCCGCAGCGCGCGGGCGAACGCCTTGTACTGCGCCTCGGTGATGTGATGCGGGTCGCGGCCGTGCAGGACGCGCAGGTGCAGCGCGATCTGGGCGTGGAACGCGACCGACTCGAACACGTGTCTATTGAGGACGGTCGGGTAGTTGCCACCGATGGTGAAGCCGATCATCACATCGGGTTCGCCCGTGTGCACGCAGTACGGCCGGCCGGACACATCGACCGCGGCGTGCGCCAGGGTCTCGTCCATCGGAATCCAGGCGTCGCCGAAGCGGCGGATGCCGGACTTGTCGCCGAATGCCTTGTGCAGGGCCTGGCCGAGCACGATGGCGACGTCCTCGACCGTGTGGTGAGCGTCGATGTCGGTGTCGCCGGTAGCACGGACCAGCAGGTCGAACGAGCCGTGGGCACCGAACGCGGTGAGCATGTGGTCGTAGAACGGGATACCGGTCGAGACCTCGACCTTGCCCGAGCCGTCGAGGTCGATCTCGACGACGACCGACGACTCCTTGGTGGCCCGCTCGACGCGGCCGACCCGATTGACCAAACTCACTGCACGATCTCCTTACTGGCGGCCAGGAACGCGTCGTTCTCCAGCGGTATGCCGATGGTGACGCGCAGGTGTCCGGGGATGCCGACGTCCCGAATGAGCACCCCGCGGTCCAAATAGGACTGCCAGGCGACCAAGGCGTCCGCGAACTGTCCGAAGAGGACGAAGTTGGCGTCGCTGGGCACCACCGCGGCCCCCAGTCCGGCCAGCGCGTGCGCCACGCGGTCGCGCTCGGCGGCCAACGCGTGCACGGAGGCCAGCGTCGCCTCGGCGTGCCGCAGAGCCGCGCGGGCGGCGGCCTGCGTCAGCGCGGAAAGGTGGTAGGGCAACCGAACCAGCAGCAACGCCTCGACCACGGCGGGCGCCGCGGCCAGGTAGCCCAGCCGCCCGCCCGCGAAGGCGAACGCCTTGCTCATCGTGCGGCTGACGATCACCCGGGTCGGGAACTCCTCGATCAGGTGCACCGCGCTGTCCTGCGGGGAGAACTCCGCGTACGCCTCGTCCACCACCACGATGCCCGGCGCGGCGGCGACCAGCGCGCGCAGGTCGCCGAGCGGGATCGACTGGCCGGTCGGATTGTTCGGGCTGGTCACGAAAACCACGTCGGGCGCCGCGGCGGCCAGCACCCGCACGGCGGCGTCGACGTCGAGGGAGAAGTCGGCCCGGCGCGGCGTGGGCGCCCACTCGGTGCGGGTGCCCGCGGCGATGATCGGGTGCATCGAGTACGACGGCTCGAACCCGAGCGCGCGCCGCCCCGGCCCGCCGAACGCCTGCAGGATCTGCTGGAGTACCTCGTTGGATCCGTTGGCGGCCCACAGGTTCGCCACCGTCAGCGGCACGCCCGTCGACCCGGCGAGATAGTCCGCCAGGTCGGTGCGCAGCGCGACGGCGTCCCGATCCGGGTAGCGGTGCAGGTTCCCGGCAATCTCGCCGACCGCCGCGGTGATGTCCGCGACCAGCCTGGGCGGCGGCGGATACGGATTCTCGTTGGTGTTCAACCGGTACGGCACGTCGATCTGCGGCGCGCCGTAGGGCGAGCGACCGCGCAGGTCCGCGCGCAGCGGCAGCTCGCTCAGCGCCGCCCGCTCCCCCGGCGTCACGGCTCGTCCCGAAAGCGGGCCGTGACGGCCTCGCCGTGCGCGGGCAGGTCTTCGGCCTGTGACAACGCGACCACGTGCCCGGCGACCGCGCGCAGGGCGTCCGCGCTGTAGTCGATCACGTGGATGCCGCGCAGGAACGTCTGCACCGACAGCCCGGACGAGTGCCGCGCGCAGCCGCCGGTGGGCAGCACGTGGTTGGAGCCCGCGCAGTAGTCGCCCAGCGACACCGGGGCGTAGGCGCCGACGAAGATCGCGCCCGCGCTGCGCACCCGCGCCGCCACGGCCCGCGCGTCGGCGGTCTGGATCTCCAGGTGCTCGGCGGCGTAGGCGTCAACCACCCGCAGTCCATCGTCCATAGAGGACACCAGAACGCAGCCGGACTGCTTGCCGCTCAACGCCGTCGCCACCCGCTCGCTGTGCTTGGTCGCCTTGACCCGGCGCACCAACTCGGCGTCGACGGCATCGGCCAGTTCGACCGAGTCGGTGACCAGCACGCTCGCCGCCAGCGGGTCGTGCTCGGCCTGGCTGATCATGTCGGCCGCGACGTGGACCGGGTCGGCGGTGGCGTCGGCCAGGATGGCGATCTCGGTCGGCCCCGCCTCGGAGTCGATGCCGATGAGGCCGCGCAGCAGGCGTTTGGCGGCGGTGAGGTAGATGTTGCCGGGCCCGGTGACCATGTCGACCGGGACCAGTTCGGCGCCGTCGGTGTCGGTACCGCCGTACGCGAGCAGCGCCACCGCCTGCGCGCCGCCGACCGCCCAGACCTCCGCCACACCAAGGAGTTCGGCGGCGGCAAGGATCGCCGGGTGTGGCAGTCCGCCGAAGTCGGCCTGCGGCGGCGAACAGACCACCAGCGATTCGACGCCCGCAGCCTGCGCGGGCACCACGTTCATCACCACGCTCGACGGATACACCGCGAGCCCACCCGGCGCGTACAGCCCGACCCGCGACACCGGCACCCAGCGCTCGGTGACCGTGCCGCCCGACACCACCTGCGTGGTGACGTCGGTGCGCCGCTGCTCGGCGTGCACCACCCGCGCCCGCTCGATGCACTCCTGCAACGCCGCCCGAACCGCCGGATCCAATTCGGCGAGCGCCCGCGTCAACTCGGCGGCGGGCACCCGCACGGACGCGGGCCGGACGCGGTCGAACTTCTCGGTGAACTCCAACACCGCCTCGACGCCCCGCTCACGCACCCCGGCCACAATCGGCCGCACCCGGTCCAGCACGGCATCCACGTCGACCTCGGCCCGAGGCAGCGCGGTACGCAACTCGGCGGGCGACGGAACGGCGGAGCGCAGGTCGGTACGCGTAAGCATGGTGTCCTTCCGACAGCGAGGCGACCACTCCAGGGTAAGCGGTTCCCGCCGGCTGAGACGGGCAGGTCACAGACCCGCCACACCGGGCGGTCCCCACAGCAGCCACCCATGGCCTCGGAGGTGGTAACTGCACGCCGTGGGTCCGCTCCGCCAGACCACGCGAGATCTCCTCACGATCAGCCAACGTCAACATCCTGCGCACACAGGGAATCCTTCCCCACCGAACACCAAGATCACATGCTATGACCGCCTGAATTCGCCCCCACCCGCAAAATCCCCGACTCGCCTCTTCGACTGGGATGGGAGTCAAGGTTCCGAAGGATTAATCGCCGGAAAACACCATCTGTCCATGCTGGCTGGACTTAACAAATTGCATAAGGTCCATGATCTCATGGGCCGCCGCCGCTATATCCCCAGGGCAGTCACGGATCAACTCATCCAGCTCAGTCGCAATAACCCGCAATTGACCTTCATTGAACATCGTGTCGTCGTACGGATCCACGTTGCCCAGCATGGCTTTCCCAGCCTCGGTGGCAGCATTGCACAATGCCGGTATGCCACGATGAGTCGACCTTCCGACCATCTCGCCAGTATACGTTCGAACATGTACGCTAATTGCCATCGCAGTCCTTCCTATCCGAATAGAAATAGCAGCATTTATTCGAGAAACTCGCCTATCGCGGGACACCCGGATGCATGGAGCGTTATTCAGAATTGTTGATCACCCGCATATAAGACAACAGCCCCATCAAGTAAGATCGTCTTCTTCTCACGGAACACGACTTACAGGTGGGGCCGTTGCGATACCAGTCTACTACAGGGCTTGACGTAGCTATTCAGCTGGGGTGAGTGTTGGGGGTAGCCATGCGCCGGTCGTGAATAGTTGGCGGAGGGCTTCGAGTTTGTCCAGGCCCCACTTTGTGGTGGTGTCGAGGTAGGACGCCACGATCGCGAAGTCGGTGAGTCCGGTGAGTGTGCGCCAGGCGCCGCCGGAGGTGCGTTGTTGGATCTTGACCGGGCGGACGGCTCTTTCCGCCGCGTTGTTGGTGAACGGCACGGTGAGATCGACCGCGAAGCGGAGGATCATGTCCTGGAACCGGTGGAAGCGGCGGATCAGGGTTCTCGCGTCGGTGGCGAGGGCACCGCGTTGTCCCTGGTTGTCGTCTCGTCCTTGGGCCAAGGCGCCGAGGTAGTGGTTGCGGATACGGGCCGGCACGGTCGGATCGAGCACGGTGACGCCGCGCTCGCGGGCCTGGTGTGCCGCGTGATGGGCCTCGATCAGGGTGTCGGCCATCGCCAGTGCCCACAGTTGTCCGTCGGGGTCGGCGTCGGAGATCGATCGCAGGTCCCGCAGCAGGTGCGCCCCGCACCAGGCGTGCATTGCCTGGGTCAGGTGCTCGTAGCCGGGGTAGCCGTCGCGCACCAGGACTCCGGTGAACTCGGGCAGCACACCACCTGCGTCGATATCGCCTTTGGTGCGGCCACCGACGTGCATCAGGGTCAGGTATTCGGTGCAGGCGACGTGCACGTAGGACAGTTTCCCGGCGACGCGACCGGTGGTCTCATCGGCGTGCACCACCGGCGCGGTGGCCAGCAACGCCTGCATGTGCGCGGTGAACCGTTTCTCCAGCCTGCGGGCCGCGCGCCCACGAACACCGGCGAGGAACCCGGTGGAGACGTCCATCCCGGTCAAGGCTTCCAGCAGCGCCCGCGCCCGTCCGATCGGCAGGAAATGCCCGCAGGTCAACAACGCGCACCTGGCGAGGGTTTCCGGGCCGATCCGCACCGGCGACCCCGGCGCGGCCACCACATCCCGGCGAGGGTCCTCGGCGGGAACCGCGTCCCAACCGGCCGTGGTCACCGTCCCGCAACACCGGCATGTCTTGGACACCCGCTGATACTCGGTCACCTCTGGTGGCCGGACCGGCCGCGCGTCGACCACCTGACGCCGCTCACGCCCGGACTCGGTCGCATCGACCAGCGGCGATGCGCACTTCCCGCACCGGTCGGGTTCGATCACCACGACCCGATCCGGTTCATCGACCAATGACCGCGACGAGGACGACTCACCAGGCTGCTTGCCGGGCATGCGGCCCGAACGGCCCCGTGACGAACGTTTCTTCGCCGGCTTCTTCTCCCACACCACATCCGACGAAGGCGGACGCGACGAGTTCGACGAATCCGCAGACACCCGCCGTTCCAACACCGCGATCCGCTCCGCCTGAGCAGCGACCACACGCCTCAACTCGACAAGCTCAGCCAGGATCTCCTCAAGGGACACACCCTCCGGCAACCCTGAAACCGACACCCCAAGATCATCTCAAAGGCACACCACACCCAGGCCGCGACCCCCACCAGGCACTCAGGTCACAGCTGAATAGCTACCCGCCCTCCTATCTCCACCAATACAGAGAACTCCGAGGAGCGCAGTCTTGCCGAGGCGAGTCGAATCTGTCATGGTCTAGATCGATGTACCTGAATCCGAAATCGAGCGGTTCGTCAACGTCGGCATATCGAACTTTGGATCGAAATCTCAATTCACATGCGGCGTAAACTTGATAATTCCGTTGCGCCTGAATTAGAGAGATCCTATTCGCGCCGTCCGCGAACTCTGGCGACGCCAATTGCACAATGTCATCTTCCCAAAAGCATACAGGACACACTCCTTGGGATCCTGGCTCCTGCGCGTGAACCACGCGCCCACAGCAAGGACATGGGAACCTTTTCTCGGTCACGTGAGTCACAGTTTTTCAATCCCAGGTCGTCTGGCGAAATATTCTGCCGGATTCTGTACGTTGTAGTGAGTTACAACCCCACCTTGACTGCCTTTGACTCCGAATTCGCCACTATCCGTATCGACATAATACGACCTACCATCGCTGTCGTTCTTTTTTCGAACTCCCGGCCGTCGACCATCGCATTCACAAACCAAGTCGATAGCCGCATGCTCATACTCGGCCTTCGTCTCATAACCCATTTCATCACCGTGTTTGTCATAGAGGCTTATTCACGTGGCCGATCGGGAACTGGCCCGGCGTGTTGACGTGAGCGGCGGCCCGTTTGTTGAGAGAATTGGGTTACCAGACTCAGTTCTCACGAAAACGGACCGCCTGATATGTATCATA